>JAUXXN010000573.1 GCA_030684755.1 Hydrogenophaga sp. | reverse complement strand
TCCAGTTCACCAGGGCTGCCGCGGTCAGTGGCATAGACGAATCCAAGCACTCAGCTCGATCGACCTTTGCAACTGTTCATAACTGGGACCTGTGCATAACGACCCTGAACGGACTTTCTCGTACTTGCCTCAAAGCAGTCTGTCAGTCCTCCTAAGACATGGATGCGGCAGACCTGCCTTTTGCCGTCTAATGCAAGGCAAGGCCTGATGAGATCAGGCTGCCTGCTTCATCACCAAGGAATTCGTCGTGCCTACAGTTGATAACCGCGGTATCCGAATTCACTATGAAGTTCACGGGAGCGGACACCCTGTTGTTCTCATCCACGGAGGCACCGTAAGCTTCAAGCACAACTACGCGGATTTCGGCTGGATCGAATCCCTGAGTGGCATTGGGTTGCAAGTGATTGGCCTTGATCTTCGCGGACACGGCAAGAGTGGCAAGCCGCAAGAGGTTGAGTCTTACGGCTCTTCAAATCTAGCCAGCGATGTCATCGCCGTTCTTGATCGACTTTCACTGAAGCGTGCGTCACTTGTTGCCTACTCAATTGGAACTGCGGTAGCCCTTCACTTGTTGCAATCCGCTCCCGAGCGATTTGATAGAGCCGCGCTCATCGCCACTGGCGATGGACTGGTTGGGTATCCCCCCTACACATTCGCCAACATTCTTCCAACCTTGCTGGAGGTGCTTGGCAGAACCGAGTATCCAAAGGACCTTCCGAAACACTTGTCAACGTACTGGAACTTTGTTGCTGCAACAAATGGCGATTGGCAAGCCCTGCGGGCGCTCGCACAGGCAAGCTATGCGCCCTTAGCAATGCCGGACGCTGCGGCTATCACGATCCCGACACTTGTAGTGAGTGGTCAGGCTGACCTGGTACTTGGCAAAGGCCCAAAGCTGGCGCAGGCCCTTGGACAAGGGAGGTACGTCGAGGTACCTGGCGCCGACCACTTCTCACTCGCCGCAGATCCTGGCGTCCAAACTGCTGTGGCTCACTTCATGCGGCATACCGCCGCTGAGCGTTGACGCCTCGCGATCGACAGGGACGGCACTGCCCCGCAGTTCCACTCGTTGACGAGTTTGCGTTGAGCGACTGCCTTTCCCTGGGGTCACTGACCGCTCCTAGCCGTCAGCAGTCAGCCAACAGATTCAGGCCAACAAACGCAACCGCTGTAGCGCCCAGCCAATGTGCCGCGATGCAACGTTCCAAAGCGCAGAGCTCGCCACCCCAACCCATCAATCCTTCGCACCCATCGCCAAAGCCCGTTCCCGGCTGGCCTTCAGCGCCATCGGGTCATCCGCCTGTTTCGTGGGCCAGCCTTGCAGGTGGTTTTCTACCAGGTCGCTCAGGGCGCGAATCCAGTCGGGGCTGTCGTTCAGGCAGTCGATGTAGCTGAACTGCTGGCCGCCCGCGTGCAGGAAGGCTTCGCGCGCTTCCATGTTGATCTCTTCCAGCGTTTCCAGGCAGTCGCTGGTGAAGCCGGGGCACACCACGTCCACGCTCTTTACGCCTTGCTGCCCCATGGCGATGAGTGTGGGCTCGGTGTAGGGCTCAAGCCATTTGGCTTTGCCAAAGCGCGACTGGAAGGTGACCTTGTAACGGTCTTTGGCCAGGCCGAGCTTTTCGGCCAGCAGGCGGCCGGTCTTGTGGCATTCGCAGTGGTAGGGGTCGCCCAGCTCCAGGGTGCGCTGGGGCACACCGTGGAAGCTCATCACCAGTTGCTCGCTCTGGCCGTGGTGCAGCCAGTGTTGCTGCACTTTTTTGGCCAGCGCTTCGATGTAGCCCGGGTCGTCGTGGTAGCGGTTGATGAAGCGCATTTCAGGCAACTGGCGGGCTTTCAGGCCCCACAGCGCCACGCCGTCGAACACGCTGGCGGTGGTGGTGCCGCTGTATTGCGGGTAGGCGGGCACCAGCAGCACGCGCGTCATGCCCTGGGCTTTCAGCTCGTCGAGCACAGCGGGAATGGACGGGTTACCGTAGCGCATGGCGTAGCGCACCGTGACCTGGTGGCCGCGCTCGCCCAGGTAGCCGCGCAGCAGGGTGGCTTGTTTGTCGGTCCACACCTTCAGCGGCGAGCCTTCGGGTGTCCACACCGTGGCGTATTTCGCCGCCGACTTTTTGGGGCGCACGCGCAGGATGATGCCGTGCAGGATCAGCCACCAGATGGGTTTGGGGATTTCGACGACGCGGTGGTCGCCCAGAAACTCGGCCAGGTAGCGGCGCACGGCCGGGGCGGTGGGTTCGTCGGGTGTGCCCAGGTTGCACAGCACAATGGCCGTGCGCGCGGCTTGACCATGCGAGAAGGGGGGTTCTTTGTGAAATGCCATGCGCTATTCTCCCGCAGACATGAAGACCCCCGACGCCACTCCCCCTGAATCCTCCGGTTCCGCGCCGTTCAGCCTGGATGTTTCGCGCATCCGCGCCATCACGCTGGACCTAGACGACACCCTCTGGCCGATCTGGCCCACCATCACGCGGGCTGAAAACGTGTTGCAGGCCTGGCTGGCCGACCACGCACCCGCCACCGCCGCGCTCTGTGCCGCGCCCGGCGCGCTGCGCGAGGTGCGCAACCACATGAACACCACCCGTCCCGACCTGGCGCACGACATGAGCGCGCTGCGCCGCGAGTCGATCCGGCTGGTGTTGCAGCGCGCTGGCGACGACCCGGCCCTGGCCGAGGATGCGTTTGAGGTGTTTTTCGCCGAGCGCCAGCGCGTGGAGCTGTTTGCCGACGCTTTGCCCGCGCTGACCTTTCTGAGCAGCCGTTTCCCGGTGGTGGCGGTGTCCAACGGCAACGCCGACGTGCACCGCGTGGGCTTGGGCGCGCATTTTGTGGCGGCGCTCAGCGCGCGCGAATTCGGCGTTGGCAAGCCCGACCCGCGCATTTTTCATGCCGCTGCCGAAGCCGCAGGCGTGAGCGCCGCGCAGGTGCTGCACATTGGCGACGATGCCCACCTGGACGGCGTGGGAGCGCTCAATGCAGGCATGCAGGCCGCCTGGCTGAACCGCGAAGGCCAGCCCTGGGCCCACGGGCCGCGGCAACCCCACACCACCGTGGCCGACTTGCTGGCGCTGTGCCGCCAGCTGAGCTGATCGTTTTGTTCGCACATTTGCACAGGACCCCACCATGAGCCTCACCATTTACGGCATTCCCGCGTCCCGCGCCGTGCGCCCCCTGTGGGCGGCCACCGAACTCGGGCTGAACTTTCAACATGTCAACCTGCCTTATCAGGCCGGTGCCACCCGCACGCCCGAGTTTCTGGCGCTCAACCCCAATGGCCACATTCCGGTGGTGGTGGATCAGCGGTCGGCAGAGCAGGGCGGCGAGGTGGTGGTGTGGGAAAGCATGGCCTGCGCGCTCTACATTGCACGCCACCACGGTCAGCCCGATGGCGTGAGCATCACCCCGGCCAACCCGCGCGAAGACGCCGAGGCCCTGCGCTGGAGCTTCTGGGTGGTGACCGAAGCCGAGGCCGACGCGCTGACCGTGCTGATGCACCGCATGGTCATGCCCGCCGAGCGGCGCAAACCCGAACTGGCCGAGGCCGCCGAGCGCCGACTCGCCGTGCCGTTTCGGGTCATCGAGCAGCACCTGGAACGCCAGCATGCCTCGGGTGCGGCTTATCTGGCGGCAGGACGCT
>JAUXXN010000571.1 GCA_030684755.1 Hydrogenophaga sp. | reverse complement strand
AATCGCTGGCGCTGGCGCACCGACTGATCGTGCTGCAAGAGCAAGGCCCGCTCGAACTGCCAGAAGCGCTGCGCAGCCAGTGCCGGGTGGTGTTTCAGTCCAGCACCGCTCGCCAGACGCTGCCCAAAACCCCCCAGCACCTGCGCGCTGTGGTGGTAGGCCATTTGCGCGAAGAAAAGTCGCCGCAAACCGTGTTTGAAGCCGCTCGCCTGATCCAGCCCAACGAAGGCATTTTTTTGGACCACATCGGCCACGCGCTCGACCCCGCCTTGGGCGAAGCTGCCCGCCAAACCCAGCGCGACTGCCCGCACTACCGCTGGCTGGGCGGGCAAGCCCACGCCGCCACGCGCGGACGCATCCAGCGCGCCCACCTGCTGGTGCACCCCAGTCGCATGGAAGGCGGTGCCCACGTCATCATGGAAGCGGTGTTGTGCGGCACGCCGGTGCTGGCCTCGGCGGTGTCGGGCAATGTGGGTATGTTGGGCAGCGGCTACGGCGGCTACTTTGCGCCCGGCGACGCAACCGCCCTGGTGGCCCTGTTGCGCCGCTGCCGCAGCGAACTGGCCCATGGCGCCAGCACGCTGGCCGCGCTGCAAGCCCAGTGCGCCGCCCGCGCACCGCTGTTTTCGCCCCAGGCAGAACAGGCTGCGCTGTTGGCTGTGTTGGCCGAGCTGGGTTGATTTTCTTTTGACCCGGGAACCCCTCATGAACACCCCCCACATACTGGCCTTCGACATCTTCGGCACCGTGGTGGACTGGCACGGCAGCATCGTCGCCGAAGTGCAGGCGCTCTATCCGTCAGTGGACGCCAACGCCTTCGCGCTCGCCTGGCGCGCCGGTTACCAGCCCGCCATGCAGCGGGTGCGCTCGGGCGAACTGGGCTGGACGCGTATCGACGAACTGCACCGGCTGGTTTTGGATGATCTACTGCCCCGCTTTGGCCTGGCCCACCTGAGCGAGCCCCAGCGCCAGCACCTCAACCGCGTGTGGCACCGCCTCAACCCCTGGCCCGACGCGGTGGCTGGGCTCACCCGCCTGAAAACCCAGTACCTCATTTGCACCCTGTCCAACGGCAACATCGGCCTGCTGACGAACATGGCCAAACGCGCTGGCCTGCCGTGGGACTGCATTTTGTCCGCCGAGGTGTTCCGCGCCTACAAGCCCGACCCGCGCGCTTACCTGGGCGTGGCGCACACCTTTGACGTGGCGCCCGAGCAAGTGATGCTCGTCGCAGCCCACCAAGACGACCTGGCCGCCGCCCGCACCTGCGGCCTGACCACGGCCTACATCGAACGCCCGCTGGAGTTCGGCGCCGGGCAACCCAAAGACGTGTCGCCCAACCCCGCCAACACCCTGCACGCCCGCGACCTGCTGCATTTGGCGGACTTGCTGGGTTGCTGACCTCAATCCGGCGCGCTTCACCCGCCCTGGGTGGCTGGTGATCCCGCCCGCAGCCGCGCCACCATGTCTTGTACCACCACATGCCGAATCGCCCGCAGCAGGCGCATTTCGCCCGCCAGCACATGCCCCAAAGAGGGGGGCAGCACCGCATTGTCGCGTTCAATATCGGCAATGGCCGCGTCGGCCTGCGCCAGCACGCTGTTCAGCATGCGCTGGAGCACCCGTTCGCTGGCCGGTTGAGACAAGCCGAGCGCCACGCCCGCTTGCACCACGCCCGCAAAAGTCAGGTCCGCAAACACCGCCGCAGTGGGCAAAGGAATAGCCAGCTCCACAACAGGCCAGATGGCCCGGTCGTCCGCGCAAGCCCGCGTCAGGTAGACACCGGTGCTGAGCAAGTCGTAGTGGCTGGCCAGCACAACGCCCTCTGCGCTGACGTGAAACGACAGATTTTTCAAATGGTTGTCGTTGTTGCCCACCAGCAGGTTGAACACCAGCCATTCGTACAGGCGCGTGCGCGTGCTCATGCGGTTGCGGCAGCGCTTGACCAGCTCAAGCAGCGTGCCCAGCGTTGCCGCTTGGTACTTGAACGTGCGTGCCTTGTCGAGCAGTTGGCAGGCGTCAACGATGTGGCGGCGGTGGGTGGTTCCATCCGGTGCCACGTCCCGGTCAAAGCGCTCCACCAGATACACCGGCGCCGGCACATACCGCCGAAACACGCGGGGCACTTGCAGCTTCATGCGCCGGGCCAGTTGCATCGTAAAAAATTCGTTGATGACCGAATGCGGATACGTCTCGCCGGGGTGGTTGGGTTTGAGCAAATGGGTGGATGGCGTTTGGCCCACGGGTTCCCACATCTCGCCATCGCGCACGACCACCAGCAGTTTGTGCTGCGCCCCCGCCATCGACATTTTTTTGGGCGCAGCTTGCCCCAAGGTGGCCAGGGGCAGGTTTTGAATGCGCAGGTTCAACGCCGCGTCGGGCAAGGGCTGCAAACCGCCAGCGGGCGCAGGCGACTGCCCCGGCACCACCAGCACCAGCGAGCCAGCAGACTCTGCCCCCAGGTATTGCAGCAAGGCAAAAGCATCGTCCCCAGCCAACCGCGCCTCTTGGTTGAGCGCTGAGCGCATGTGTTCCTCGGGCAGCAGGTTGTCGAAATACCACTGCACCGGGCGCTGCGAACCGCCGTCTTCGTGGCGCAGCCGGGTTCTGGACAACTGCGGCGACAGGTCGAAGCCTGTCGCAGACACCGCCCATAGCGGGTCGTATTCAAACGCCCACAGGTCGTTGTGTTCGTGCAGCGTGCCCAACCGCACACCATTCAAAAAAACCTGCAACGAACGCAACATGTTCAACCTTCGGAACCCGTTACATCCGCCACACCCGCTGGCGCTGCGGGAGCGCTGGCTGCCAAGGCCTTGGCCTGCGCCTTGGCCCGCAGCCGGTCCAGCGCGGGCTGTGCTGCATCGGGCGTGTCGGCCTCCAACGTCAGGCCAATTTCTGCCAGCACCTTCAAAACCAGACCCATTTGGATGGTGGGCTTGCCGCGCTCCAGATCGGTCATGAACTGCTTGCTGACGCCCGCAGAGGCCGCCAGATCGTCCAGCCGCACGCCGCTGGACTGCCGCAAGGCGCGCAACAACAGCCCCAGCTCTTGAACCGAAGCAATCGGCGTTTTCATAAAATTCCTGCCATCGTAGACATTTTTGAAGAAACGGTGGGCAGTATGCCGGTTTTCCTGCGATGGCAGGAATTTTTTGAATGCTGCTGCGGTGATGAATCAAAAATCCTGCATTCGTAGGATTCACGAAGCAGGCCCACCCTCAAAGCCCCAAACCCGGCAAAAACTCAATCCCGGTGCGCTTCACCAGTTCTTGGTAGCTGATGGGTTTGCCCGCTGTGGTGTCGTCCCGGTTCGCTTGCCAGTGCGCCCAAGCGCGGTTGGCCGCCACGTCGTACACCAGTTTGAACACATAGTCAGGCACCCACACCCGGTTGTCGCCAATCGTCTGGCGGCTGTGCACATACACAGGGCCAGTGATTACGAATACATCGCCCTTGGCCCGGCGCACATAGTGGCGGGTGTCTTGTTCCACCTTGGCCCACGGGCCGCCATTGTGTTGCTCAGACTGCGGAACCATGTTGGCCAGCGAGAACGACTGCGCCATGGCGTTGGCCGTGGGCATGTCGCCCGCCGGGGCCATGTGGCCGCGCGAAAAGCCGGAGCGCCTGTAGTCGTCCAGCTCGGCGCGCTCGGCCTGGGGCAAGCGGGCGTCGGCAAAAAAGCGGTCGGTGCGCTGCTGGTTGGCGGCCTGGGCCAACGACTGCCGGTTGAGCTTTTGCGCCACAAACACCGGCGTTTTGGTGTTGCCGTTGTGCAGCACGGCAAATGCATCAAAGCACAGCGGGCGTTGCATCGGCTGTGAATGTACCCAGGGCGATTGCCCACTGGCAAAAAACTGCGGACACGCGGCAAACGGCTCGGCGCCTTGGCGCGCGGTGGGCGGCGCCTGCACCGCAGGCAGCGGGGCGGTGGCTGTGCCGGGGTTCAGCACCTCGTTGAGCTTGTCGCGCAGCGCGTCCGACGTGAGCACGGTTTGAACAAAACGCACCAGCTCTTTGCCGGTGTCGGTCACCGTATCGGAACACGAACCCAGCGCCACCCCCGCACACAAGGTGACCACGGGAAGCACCCAGCGCGGCAGGCTGAAGGCGGATTTTTTTGATTTTGAGGAACGGGCGCTGGTCTGGCGCGAAGCAGGTCTTTTGTTGAAAGGCACGGGTGCAATCGGGGGGCTCAAGGGGAGGGCAGTCTAGCTTGGACAAACTTGTCCCACCCACCACCCGGGTAACCGAGGCATCTCAAAAATCATCATTCACTTATATTCAAGACTTCGTGGCCCCACCGGGGCAACACCTCCATGGAGCCTTTATGACGATTCGTTTCTTGAAAATTACACTGACTGCGGTGGCGCTGGCCGCTGCTTCATTCGCCCACGCCGACAACAAAGCCATAGCCGTCGATGAAATGGAGGCGTACCTGGAGTTTGTGGACTACGGCGGCGGCGTGATCTTTGCCGAGCAGATTCCGGCCGATGAGTGGAAAAAGATGATCGTCATCGACGCGCGCGACGCGGGCCAGTTTGCCAAGGGCCACATTCCCGGCGCTATCAACATGGACTGGCGCCAGGTGCTGGCCAAGCGCAACACCATTCCCAAAGACAAGCCGGTGCTGATTTACTGCAACACCGGCTCGCTCTCGGCCCAGGCGGGTTTTGCGCTGCGTGTGGCGGGCTGGGAGAACTTGCGCATCTTGCAGGGCGGCATGGAAGAGTGGAAGGCCAAGGGCGGTTTTGACGCCGCTGCGCGGGCCACCGCGCCGGCCAAACACTGAGAGGCTGAGAGTCTTTCGTTCATGCCCGCTCACCACCCCAAAACGCACCCGCTCTGCGTTCGTGTTTGCGGGCGGGGTGCTTGGTGTAAAAGGGTGGACTTTGCAACCCGATCAAACAGCAACCGAGGTCAACACCATGGCAGTGAACGGGTCGGGCGGGCCGCTGCTGCGCCCGCCGCCAACCGGGGTTTACGTGGCGCTGCTGCTGTGCGGTGTGTTCTCGCTCAGCGCTTTGGCATGGGTGTTGCGCTCGCTGTCTTGCCTGGGGGTGGCCGCTGCGGTGGTGCTGGTGGCCTACCCGGTGTGGTGCCTGTTGGTGGAGCGGGGGCAACTGCGCCGCCAGGCCATTTTGCAAACTGTGGCCGAAAACCAAAGCGCCCTTGTGCGCTGGTTTTGGCGGGGCACGCTGCTGAAGGTGGGCTGGGTGTTTGTGGCCTTGCTGAATGCGGCGCTGTTGCTGGGTTTTTTGCTGCCGTTGGGCCTGTGGCACTGGGCTGTTTTGTGGGTGGATGCGTTGGTGTTGGGCCTGGTGTTTCAGGTGGTGCGCCGGTCTTTGGCCCAGCAGATTCGCCCCAGCCACCAAGGCCTGGTGGCGCGCATGTGGCCTGTGATGGCGGGGAATGTGGTGGTGCTGGTGGCGGCGATGGTGGCGGTGGACTTTTTCACAGAGCACCGGGTTTTGCCGGGGCCGTGGCTGGAGGTGTTTCAGCGTGCGTGGGACGAGGGTGGCGCTGGCGTGGCCTGCCCGGTGGCTGCGGCCTGGCTGGGTTTGTTGAACGCGCTGGACCAATGGGCTTGGAAGGCGGCCATCGACACCTTGCCGGGCTTGCCCAGCACCTTCACGCGCGGGGTGGGGTGGGCTGTTTTTCTGGCTTGGACGGCTCTTGGGGCGGTGCTTTTCAGCCGCTTTTTGCTCGGGCTGCTGGCCTGGGTGGATGCTCGGGCTGCCCAGCCAAGCCACACCCCGGCGGAAACAGCGCCCCAAGCTGAGCCCCACAAACCCGGCGCAGCCAGCCTGTGGCGCAGTTTTGTGGCCACCATCGTGGTGCTGGCGGCGCTCTCGCTGTGGGCAGCCTGGAAGCTGGCGGGCTGGACGCCCGCTGGCGAACGCGTGGGTGCTGTGGTGGCAAACGACCCTTGCGCCAAGACCACTTTCGACACGGCGGGCATGCGGTCTGCGCTGGCGGACACGGTTGAGCAAACCCGTCTGGCGTCGCACCGTGCGGCGGATCAGCGCATCGATGCCGCGCTGGATGCTGCGTTTGGCCGCGCAGAGCGGGGCGTGGATGCTTATCTGGCGTGGTATTTCAGCCTGTTTGGCGATTACAGCCGCCTGGCGGCGGTCATGGTGGGAGACATTGACCATGTGATGGCGCAGAACCTGACCCGGCATGTGTTTGGTGGGTCGGACGGTGAGATGGGTTTTGAGCAGATCATTGCCTCGCACACCTCGGGGATTTCGTCGGCGGTGGCGCAGCAGATGCTCAGCGTTGCGCCGGAGTTGGCGCAGGGGGTGCGCAGCGCGGTGGACAAGGGCGGTTGCCCTGTTCCATCGCTCAACTTGGACGCGCTCGCGGACTTGGGCACCGACCGGATTCACGCTGCGGTGTCAACGGCAGCAGCGGTGACGGTGGGCACCGTGACCGCCAAGATGGTGGCCCAAAAGGCCGTGGCGGCAGCGGCGGGCAAGGCTGCGGTCAGCGGTTCGCTGAAGCTGGCGGCGAAGATGGCCACCAAGGCGCTGGCCAAGCCGGGCGCGGCCCTGGCCGCTGGCACGGCGGCCACAGCGGTGTGCGCCCCCACCGGGCCAGCGGCGCTGCTGTGCGGCATCGCAGCCGGGGTTATCACCTGGGTTGGCGTGGACAAGGCGGCCATAGAGATTGAAGAACACCTGAAGCGCGACGACATGCGGGCCGATCTCATGGCGGTGTTGCATCAGCAGCGCACTGCCATGCGCGCTGAGTTGCAGGCCGTTTACCACGGGGTGGCCAATGCCTACGCCGCCGAGCTGGATGCGCGGGCGCAGCGGGTGTTTGTGCCTGCGCGGGACGGGTTGTAGCGTGCTGCGGAGCGCACATGTGAACTTCGTGCGCGGGCCTGTGGTTTTTTAACGGATGGGACTTTGGGCGGCACAAGGCAACGGCCTGCCTTCTGCCGTGGCCACGCGTTCCAGTGCGGTTTCAAAAAGCACCCGAGCGGCGCCCGCGACGCGGTGCAGGTAGGCGTGCAATTCGGCATCGGCGGGGCTTCGGTGGGTGCAGTCTGCGCAGTAGGCTTCAAACCCGGCTATTTGTATCAACAGTTCGGCCACATGGCTGGGGCATTCGCAGGCCATGCCAGAAGGCTGGCCGGCAAATTCGGTCAGGCTGGCGTCGTCAAACCGCCGGGCAGGTGCGGGGCTGTCGGTGAAGCACAGCGCGGGCGGCAGCCAGGGGTGGGTGGGCGTGGTGCTGGCTTGGGCCGCCGTGAGCGACCACAGCCAAGCGCCGAGCGCAGCGTCGTCCGCCGGTTCGCGCACCACCACCGCGCCGCTGCCAGCCATGGCTTTGCGCGCAGCAGCGCCTGCAAAGCGGTAGGCCACGGCCGCGCTGCGTGCGCGCCAGGCTTGTTGGGCGGTTTCCAATTCGGGCAGATCGCCGTCTTGCAAGCCCGACACCTGCCACAGCAGCAGGTCGATAGGCGGCTGGGTGCCCGTGGCGGCTTGTGTGGCTTCGGCCAGCGAATCGAACACAGCCACCACCTGCGGCGGCTGGGCCCACGGGCGGAAAACGGCCGTGCGCTGGAGCCGACGCGCCATGGCTTGACCGACCACGACGATTTGTGTGGTGGCGAAGTGCTGTGGTGCGTCGGTGCGGGAGGGTGCTTGGCCCAGCGAAGTGGCCACGCTTTGCAGCTGCTCCATGCCCAGCCCTGCCAGCGATCCAATGGCGTGCCCTTGCTCCGTTAACTGGCGCAACAAGCCGACGCGCTCCACGTCGGCGCTGGTGTAGAGCCGGTGGCCGGTGGGTGTGGTGGTGGGCCCCACGGCTTGGTAACGCTGCTCCCAAATGCGCAAAGTGGACACCGGCATGCCCGCCATGCGCGCGACAGCGCCGCTTCGAAAACGGGGCTGCTGCGAAGCGGGTGAAGGCCGTGGCGTGTCGGTAGGCTCGTTTGTGGGGGCCATGTGGGCGCTTTGTGTAAGGAATGTGTGCAACCGAGTTGGATTTGAGTTGTATTATCGCAGTGTTTTGGGTGTTAATTGAAAGTTGAATGGCTTATGAGTTGCTTTGAACTATGATGGATCCATGTCAGATACAACTCAGCCAACCACCAAAACCAACACAACGGTGTACTACGACGGCGGATGCCCGGTGTGCTCCCGCGAGATCGCGATGTACCAGAGCCAGCCAGGCGCCGACGGCCTGTGTTGGGTAGACGTGGCGCACTGCGACGCGTCCGAGCTGGGCGCAGGGCTTTCCCGCAGTGCGGCCATGGCGCGGCTGCACCTGCGCTGCCCCAATGGCAACTTGGTCAGCGGCGCCGCCGCCTTCACCACCCTGTGGCGTTCACTGCCGCGCTGGGCTTGGTTGGGGCGCTTGCTGGGCACGGGCGCCACGCTGTGGTTGCTGGAAGCGGGCTACCGGGTTTTTTTGGTGGTTCGCCGTGGCTGGCGCAAGGCTTAAACCACGCATTTTCAGAACACACCGAGACCGCAAGCCCTCGGCCGTGCACAGATGCTCTAACCGGCTTGCATGAAGAAACTACAACCCCATGAAAAACACACGACGCGTATTCTTGATGACATTGGCCGCTGGCGGCGCATCCCTCACCACGGCAGCGCAGGCGCAGGCACAGGTCAAACTCAATGAAAAAGACCCCCAAGCCGTTGCGCTGGGTTATTTTGAAGATGCCACCAAGACCGACACCAAAAAGTTTCCCAAGTACGCGGCTGGTCAACTGTGCAACAACTGCGCTTTGTACCAAGCCAAGGCCACAGACCCTTGGGGCGGCTGCCCATTGTTCGCGGGTAAACAGGTGGCTGGCAAGGGCTGGTGCAACGCATGGGTCAAAAAGGGCTGATGCCGACCGGCATTATTTAACGGTTTTGTTGGTCCAACACAGCGTCGCTGTGGGCCTTTTACCTACTGCTTCAACATAAGCTTAAAAACCCAAGGTTTTTGCAAGTATTTCACTGCATAATTTTTGAGATTCAATATTGGCTTAATTGCCACGGTAGTTTGATTTTCAATTATTTGTGTGAAAACCACCAAGACCTTGAACCTGAGCCATCCAAAAGGGTACGTCAGCGAGCCCGTCTGGCTGCTGCCATGCCTCTTTCAGGCCCCATTGAGAGGCTGATGCATGGCTGATCGACCTGCGACACAGGCCCAGTCCGGGCGTTCTTTCGGGGTCGCTGCCCCCCCGGGTGCAGGCGTCAAACTCTGGCCTGTGCTGGTTTTTTTGCTGGGTTTGGCCTTGTCGGTGTTCGTCGCGTCTTTGTTGCGCAACAAAGCCTATGAGGTGGCCGAGCAGGCCTTTCAGCAGCAGGCTCAAACGCTGCGTATCGCTATTGAAAACGACCACGAACGCCAGTTCAAGACGCTGCGCGGGCTGGTGTCTTTTATGTCGGCTTCTGAAAATGTGGAAGCCCACGAGTTTTCTCGGTACGTGAACAACCTTCATTTGCCCACCCACCAGCCCACGCTACGGGCCTTGTTTTATGTAAATGCTCAAATAGAGCACGATGCACCGCCTCGTTTTCCGGTGGTTTTTGCGGAACCGTTTCCGCCGGATTGGGTGGGGCTGGACTTGTCGGTGTACCCAGAAGCTGTTCAGGTGCTGCAACAGGCCATGCACCGTGCCAGCGCCATGCTGTCCGATCCGCTTGATCTGGCTCAAGAGCACGTGAGCAGCAAGAACATGCTGTTGGCTTTGCCGATGTACCAAGACGCTGTGCCTCCCGACAATTTAAGGGACCGGCAAGAGCGTTTGAAGGGTTGGATGGTGGCGGTTTTTGAGCCCGACTGGTTGGGTCTGGTCAATGGCCTGAAGCAAGATGCTTTGCAGTTGCACATTTACGACACCCGTGCAGATGCCGACACGCTGATCTTCAGTCTGGGCGACCCAACGGGGTTGTGGACGCGCAGCTACCAGCGTGCCGACTACGAGGGCCATAAATTTCACCGCGTGGACTTGTTGCGCCTCGGTGGGCGGCAATGGAAGCTGGTCAGCAGTTCAACCCCGGTGTTTGAGGCGGCTTGGCTCAATCTGGCACCCGCTTGGGTCGCCCTGTTCAGCGGGGTGTTGGCCAGCTTGTTGGCAGCTGGGACGCTGCGTTTGCTGCTGCTGGACCGCGCCCGCATTCGTGAGCTTGCCGACTCGGTGTCGATAGAGCGTGACACTTTGTCTGACGTGGCCCAGTTCACCCACAGCGCGGTGATTTTGACCGGTGTGGACGGTCGCATTTATTGGGTGAATGAAGGTTTCAGCAAGCAGACCGGTTTTTCCGCCGACGATGCTTTGGGTGCCCTTCCTGAAAAGTTATTGGGCTCGCCCCAGACGCCTCCGACAGTGGTGCAGCGCGTGCGCCAAGCCAAGCAAGACCGTGTGGGCATGGAAGTCGATGTCATAAACCGGCGCAAAAACGGCGAGCATTACTGGGTTCGCTTGGAGTTGCGACCCCGTTTTGACCGCGAGCAGGCATTTTTGGGCTATATCGAGATTCAGACCGACATTCACGAAGAGCGCAGCAATGCCGAATTGCTGCAAAACGCCTTGAATGAAAACGATGCTCTGATGCGCACTTTGAACGCGCATGCCATCGTGTCGGAGACCGACGTCAAGGGCAACATCACCCGGGCCAACCCCTTGTTTGTGGATATCAGCGGCTACAGTGCCGAGGAGCTTTTGGGCCAGAACCACCGCATTGTCAACTCAGGGCAGCACGACAAAGCCTTCTGGAAGGAGATGTGGGACACCATTGCACAAGGCAAACCGTGGCGTGGCGAGGTGTGCAACCGCAACCGCAACGGCGAACTGTATTGGGTCAACAGCATGATGGCGCCGGTGTTCAATGGGCAAGGCGAGATTGAGAAGTACGTCTCCATCCGCTTTGACATCACCCATCGCAAGCAGGTGGAGGAAAAACTGCGCGTCAACCGCGACTTCTTTCACCGCATGGGCGAAATTGCCAAGGTGGGCTATTGGGTGGCCGACTTCCAGACCCACACGATGGACTGGTCGCTGGAGTCTTTGCGCATCATGGACACCCCCGAGGGACTCCGGCCAACGGCGGCTGAGGTGCGCGCACGCTATGCGCCCAAGTCCATCGCGTCGATTGGCCAAGCCTGGCAAGCCGCGCGTGAACAAGGCGACGGTTTCGATCTGGAGTTGCAGTTCACCACCTTTCAGGGCGAAACTAAGTGGGTTCGTGTAGCGGCGAGCCCCGAGCTGAAAGATGGCAAACCTTGGCGACTGATCGGCATCACGCAAGACATCACCGAACGGGTGCAGGCGCGCCAGCGCATTGAAGAAAATGAGCGTATTTTGCGTTCGGCCATTGACACGCTGGACGAAGCCTTTGTGCTGTACGACCCAAGCGACCGGCTGGTGCTGCACAACCAGCGGTATGTGGAACTGTTTGCCGAGTCGGCTCCTGCCATTCACCTCGGGGCCAAGTTTGAAGACGTTATTCGTTACGGTATTGCCCATGGGCAGTACCCCTCGGCCAAAGGCCGCGAAGAGGCCTTCTTGGTCGAGCGGCTGGAGTTGCACAACCGCAACCAAGTGACCTTTGAGACCCAGCTGACCCATGGCCGCTGGGTTCGTGTGGCCGAATGCCGCACCACCGATGGCTACCACGTGGGATTCCGCATCGATGTGACCGAGTTGAAACGCGCCGTGGAGTTGGCCGAGGACGCTTCGCGCAGCAAGAGCCAGTTTCTGGCCAACGTGAGCCACGAGATCCGCACACCCATGAACGCCATATTGGGCATGTTGCAGTTGTTGCAAACCACGCCCCTGACGCAGGGGCAGGCCGATTACATCAACAAAACGCAGGCGGCGTCCAAGTCGCTGCTGGGTATCCTGAACGACATTCTGGATTTCTCCAAGGTCGAGGCCGGCAAGATGCAGCTGGACCCCGAGCCCACCGTGCTCGACACCGCGCTGCGCGAACTGGGTGTGATCTTGGCCGGCAGTCTGGGCAAAAAGCGGCTGGATCTGCTGTTTGACGTTGACATAGACATTCCGCGCGAGCTGGTGTTTGACGCCATGCGGCTCAAGCAGGTGTTGATCAACCTGGGGGGCAACGCCATCAAGTTCACCGGCCAGGGCGAGGTGTTGCTGCAAGTCAAGTTGCAAGAGCACCTGGGCGACAAGGTGCGGCTGTTGTTTGCGGTCAAGGACACGGGCATGGGTGTGACGCCCGAGCAGCAGGCGCGCATCTTTGAAGGGTTTTCGCAGGCCGAAGCCTCCACCTCGCGCCGCTTTGGCGGCACCGGCCTGGGACTGGCCATTTCGCGCCGACTGGTGGCGCTCATGGGCGGCACACTCAAGCTTGAAAGCGAACCGGGTGTGGGCAGCGTGTTTTCGTTTGAACTGGTGTTGCCGGTGCACGGGGAGCCCAAGCGGACAGCCCCCAACCCGGCCAACGCGGCCACGGCGCTGGTGCTCGACGAAGGGCCGGTGGCGCGCGTGGTGCATGCGCGCCAGTTGCGCGGTTTGGGCTGTTTTGTGGACACGGCCGAGTCGCTCGCCCAAGCCCAAGATGCCATGCGCAGCCGCGCCAAACGGGGCCAGGCTTTCAACGTTGTGCTGGTGGCCGACCGCGTGGCGGACCAAACCGGAACTGCCACGGTGGCTGCGTTGCGCCAGTACCAGCAGGCGCTGGCACCTGAGTTGACGCTGCCGCGCTTTGTGCTGGTGGCGTCGCAGGTGCCCGACGTGTTGCAAGAAAACAGCGCCCTGCCCAAAGACGGCATCAACGCCTACCTGCTCAAACCGGTCACGCCCGAGGGCTTCATGGAGGCCATACAACCGACGCAGGCAGGGGTTGCCGCTTTGGTGCGCCAGCCCCCGGTGGCCGCACCCAGCAACGAGTTGGCGGGCATGCGCATTTTGCTGGCCGAGGACAATCTCATCAACCAGCAGGTGGCCACCGAGCTGCTCAAGCGCAAAGGCGCCACGATGTTTGTGGCCCACAACGGGCAGGAGGCGCTGGACGCCATTGACGCGCCTGGCGCGCATTTCGACGTGGTGCTGATGGACATGCAAATGCCCGAAATGGATGGCCTTCAAGCCACCCAAGCCATTCGCCAGCGCCTGGGGCGCACCGATTTGCCCATCATCGCCATGACCGCCAATGCCATGGCCGCCGACCGGGAGGCCTGCCTGGAAGCAGGCATGGACGACCACACGGGCAAGCCATTTGATTTGAACAAGCTGGTGGCACAGCTGCGCTATTGGGTGTTTGAGCGGCATGGTGTTGCACCGCCGGAGTCTCTGCCATTGCCTTTGGATGTGATCACTGAGCCGGTGCTCACAGACCCACCCGCCGTGCCGTCAGTGCAGCCCTCACCGGCGGCGTTTCAGGGTTCTTTGACCCGCTCCACACCGGGTTTTGACCCGCAGCAAGCGGTTGATCGCTTGGGTGGTGACAGCGACTTTTACCGCACCTTGCTGGAGCATTTTGTGGGCGACGTGCCCGCGCTCCAGACCGATTTGGCGGACCGCAGCGACACCACACTGGCCCGTTGGTCCGCAGCGTGCCATTCCCTCAAGGGCACCGCTGCCACGCTCGGGTTGACTGCATTGGCCCAAGCGTCGGCCGATGCCGAACTGATGTTCAAACAACTGGGTACCCTATCCAACGCGACCATGGATGCGCCAATGTTCGATCAGATGGATCATCTGATCGAGCTGGTCAAACAAGCCCGCGATGCCGCCCTGCGTTGGATGGCGATGGAGCCTGCACCTGCAAATTCGGCGGAGCCGTTTGAGGCGGTGGCTGCTGTCTCGCCCGCAGGCAACTCCAGCCCAACCGATTTGCATGCACTGGTGCATGCGCTACAAAACCTAATGACTTGCCTGAAAGAGTCCGATCTACAGGCGTTGGAGCTGCACAAGCAGCTTCAAATCTGGCGCGAACCCGCGACAGAATCTTTCTGGCAATCCCTGGAAGATGCAATGCGCGATTTGGACTTTGAAAGGGCGGTTCAACCCGCTGCCAATCTGCTTAAAAACGCACAAGATATACAAGCGCTTCAGACGCCTTGACCTTCAGATGACCGAAGAATTCAACATCAAACACAACGACACCTACCCGCACCACCTGATGAGCTCTGGTTCAGGCTTTCCCAGGCAGCCGCGCCTGTTGGTGGTAGAAGACCAACCCCTGCACATACAGGTGTTGAACCGGGCGCTGTCGCCCGAATGCCGCGTGTTCATGGTCACCCAAGGCAAACAGGCCGTGCAGTTTTGCGTGGATCGCCAGCCCGACTTGGTGTTGCTGGATGTGGAAATGCCCGATATGGACGGTTTCCATGTGCTGGAAGCGCTCAAAGCCGATGAGGCTACGCGCAATATTCCGGTTATTTTTGTCACAGCGCACACCAGCACCGACATGGAAACCCGCTGCCTCCAAGCGGGCGCGGTGGACTTCATATCCAAACCCATCAACCCCAGCGTGGTGAAGGCGCGCGTTCACACCCATCTCAAACTCAAGTTCCAGTCGGACCTGATGCACCAGTGGGTCTACCTGGATGGGATGACCGGTGCCTTCAACCGCCGCTATTTTGACGACCAGTTACAAACCGAATGGCGCCGTGCTCAGCGCACGGCGAAGCCGTTGTCGGTGATTTTGATGGACGTGGATTTTTTCAAGGCCTACAACGACCACTACGGTCATTTGCGTGGCGACCAAGCTTTGCGCACCCTGGTGAAAGCAGCCAAACCGGTGTTGCAGCGCCCAGGCGATTTTCTGGCCCGTTATGGCGGCGAAGAATTCGTGTGTCTGTTGCCTGACACGGCCTTGGCCGACGCCGCAACATTGGCCGAGCGCATTCGCAAAGCGGTGATTGAGCAAAAGGTGTTGCACGAGCACAACCTGGGTTTGGGCGTGATGACCATCAGTTTGGGTGTGGCCGAGAGCTTCCAGAGCGGCATCATCGACGCGGAACAATTGATTGGCGCAGCCGATAAAAACCTTTACGTGGCCAAACACAGCGGTAAAAACCGGGTCTGCTTCACCGACCAATAGGCTTGAGTCCACCGGCCAAGGCGCCGTTGGGGCCAACGGGCTTGGCCCGCCGTCCACATGGTCCGGGCTCTACGGGCTGAGCGGTGCCAGCCGCAAATCGGCCACCCAGCCCAGGCTGCGGCTGGCGGTGTTGTCGCTGTCGGCGCCCACCAGCACCGCGCTCACACCCGGCACGGTTGCACCAGGGGGCAGTTCGTCTGCGAACAGGGTAGCGAAGTCTGCGCTTAAGTTGCGCCGTTCGCTGAGCCACTGAGCGCTGGGCGCCTCGCTGCCTCGCAGGCTGATGAAGCGCACGCGCCGGGTGTAGGGGTTGGC
>JAUXXN010000569.1 GCA_030684755.1 Hydrogenophaga sp. | reverse complement strand
TCGCTGCTGCTGGGGTTCGTAGGGGAGTTAACTTGCGGCCATGCCCACAATTTACCAAGCCTTAGAGGCTTCATTGCGCTTCTGCCGCGCAGACTCCTAGGCCGGACGAAACTCTGGCCTTCACCGTGCCAGCCTACGACTCAGGTACTGAAATCAACGACGAGCTGTACGCCTCGATACCCGGTCCCTTCTTTGCCGAATGCAACGGCAGCGGCGGCGGTGCCGCCCCATCGGGTGGCGAAGGCTTTGTCCACATCAGCGCTGGCATGCACGGCATCGGTGACTTCAAACCTTCGAACCGCGACTGGCGCAATCCGGGGGCGCGCATCACCATTCGACGCGTTCGTTGAGATGGCAAATCTGGCGATGGACCGGGGATAGTGCACGAGCGAGTCCGAAGGGTGCACGGACAAACCAGCCACACACCGATACCACCAGAGTTGGCTGTGGTTGTAGTCGCCAGGGCTGCGTTCGCCGCCTGTTCTTGACAATTGAAGTCGGAACAATGACCTCTTGGATTCATGCGGGCTGCGAAGGCTTGGGCCAGAAGCATTACACGGCCAAAGTCGAAAACCACTGACATGAAAACACCTTCTACGTTTCTGCCGAGCTTTCCGAAAAAAGGCGCTGCCACTAGCAAAGTTCAGTCGGCAGTTGCCGGTGTGCATGCGACGCATAGCGATGCATCCATGGGTTCTGAACGACATCTTTGGGTCAACTCTTGACTGCGAGTTGCTGCTTTCCGCGCTCAGGAGTCCGGCGAGCCTCACACGTGAACGACCGCTCCCAGCCTTGAGGCGACCTTCAAGTTTTCAACTTCGGCTTTGCAGCGGGTGCCGCCGTTCGAGGTCGGCAGTTCAGTTCACGGTGCATGGCACGAAGCTGTCATCGGTATACCCGGCAGTATTACAGCATCGGTGACCGGCTTCGAGGGGCTGCAGTCGTTCAGTGAGGCGAGCTACCGGTGGCCCACCAACCCGTATTCGCGTGTCAGCTGCTCGAAGGGCTGAACTCACACCACCGCTGACTTCACAGGCGTGACACCATTTGTGTTCGCAGTGCACTTAGGACCGGGTGCCAGCAGTGCCAGCAGTGCCAGCAGTGACCACACCGATGCCTAAATGACCAATGAACAAACAAGTTCCAGGGTTCAGATCTTGAGTAAGGGGTCTGACAACATGGCGGGTGTCTGCGGGTGCAAACAGTCGAGAGGTTGCCGGTACCAGTCCAATGTCGCTTTCAGCCCATGCGCAGTATCTGTGGGGTGCAAGCCGAGCGCCCGATCGCTGACACTTGAATCGACCACAAACGGTTGTTCAAATTGGTACAGCATTTCGACAATGGCCTTGGCGTCGGCATTGAACAAGCCCACCAGCTGAAGCAACCAAGGCTTGACCAATGACAGCTTGAGCTGTATGCCCAGCAGCGCACAAGCCTGGGCCACGAACGCCTGCTGAGTCAGTGGGGCCGCATGCGGGGCCAGCCACACTTTGCCCCAGGTTGACAGCCCGTCATCGGCCAGTCCCAAGGTGGCCATTGCTTTACCCACATCGCCGATGTATGCAAAGCTGTGCAGGCAATCAGCACGCACCATCACCTCCGCTGACTTGCCTTTCAACAGGTTGTCAAACACCCGCTCACCCATGGCCGACACTTTCACGCCAGGTCCGTAAAAGTCGCTGGAACGCAGCACGCTGACCGGCACATCACCCTGTTGGTGGCACGCCATCAGGTCGTGGTGCATCTGCTGGCGAACACGGCCCTTGACCGAACGCGGTGCTTCTTCGCTGTGCTCGGTCATGGGTTGGCTGGGGTCCAGCATGTACAGGTTTTCAAGGGCCACATACCGTGCACTGGCCCGCGCCGCAGCCTCCAGGGTGTTGGCCTGCAAGCGGGGGAACAGCTCGGCCCAGTGGGTATACGCTGGTCCCAAGGCTTGGTACACCACACGGGCACCGTGTGCAACCTGAATGGCCTGCTGTGCGTCTGCCAGGTCTGCCTGGATGATGGCGACATCGGCAGGCATCAGTGCCGGGCGCTGTCCGCTTCGGTTGACCGCCTTGACGGCAACTCCGTTGGCGCGCAAGTGGTGTGCCGTCCAGCAGCCGACCGGCCCTGTGCCGAAAATCAGATGGAACCCGGTTGAAGATGATGTGGTCATGACGATGTCTCTGGGTTGGTGTCAAGTACTCGAGCGTTGCGGGCACGGCGAATGAGGTGCACACCCAGCGCGACCATCCACACCATGTAGAGAATGCTGAACGGGGCGATGAAGGCTGACAGGTTCAAACCAAACAGTTCAAGTGAAAGAAACAACAACCCTGCTGATGTTGCCCACGCCATCCAGGCGAGCCAACGGGGCACTCCGGCTGTTGACCACATGGCCGCTGCCAGCAGCGCAATGCTGGTGGCCGACAACAAAAACACACCCAGAATTTCTCCCACACCGCCTGCGTAGGCATTGAATGCTGTGTACACCGTGGCAATCACGGCTTGCCCTGCCGCGTCAGCCGACTGGTATTGCGTGGCCAACACGGGCATGACCGTGAGCCAGCGCACGATACCCAGGCAACGCGCGAGGGTTGAGAGCAGGGCGAAACCCACTGCCAGCTTCAACAGCAAGGGAAGTTCGCCTTTTCCTGACAAGGCCCAACTGATCAGCAGTACCACCGGGAAGAACAACAGGGAGTACAGCAAGTACACGCTATACCCCAGCTTCACTGGGCCAGACTGGCTGAGCACCAAGGGCAGGTTGTGGGCAGCGGGCAAGTCCAGGTTGGCGGGCCAACCAATGGCCGCACCCAACACGCCCAAAGGGACAAAAAACAGGAGCGCATGAAAGATGGCGAGGAAGCCAGCGCTTCGATAGTGGGTGGACGGCTGCAAGGTCAGGCTCCAGGTGATTGGTTGAAAGATGGACAAATTCTGCAATTCCACTACCTCATATAGTTACTTACTATTCGCAAATTACCATTGCATTTATGCAGCGTTAAAAACGCATTTATGCGCTCTAACATCCTGGACCTCCAAAATGCCTGTAATACCAAACGCCACCAACATGCACATCACCGAAACACGTTCCAGCGATCTGTTGCTCAAGTTGGCTGCCCTCTTGCTGGGCATGGCTCTCCTCACATTCTTAGGTACCCTGCTGGACGATCGGCTGGTCAGTCAACAGATCGTTCAGGCCAATGTCTGGGCAAAACCCTTGAAGTTTCAGTTGTCCATGGCTGTGCAACTGCTGACGGTCTGGTGGGCGCTGCAACACCTGAATCGGCAAGGCGCGCCAATGAGCGGGCAAACGCAGTTGGTGGGTGCCCTGGTTGTCACCGTCATATTCGAAACCAGCTACATCACCTTGCAGGGTGCACGTGGCATGCCTTCACATTTCAACCAGACGAGTGATTTGGAGAGCCTTGCCTCAAGCTTGATGGCCGCTGGTGCCTACGTACTGGTGGGCACCAGCGCCTGGATCGGGTGTGTAGCGGGTTGGCGCTGGCTGCAACAAAGACCGTCTCAGCGAGACCCCATGCTGCTGGCGATCGCCCTGGGCTTTGTGTTGATGTTTTTGTTGGCAGGCTGGACAGGGTCTGCACTGGGCCAGCACCGTGGGCCCTTTGTGCAGGTGGTACCGTTGAGTGGCATCACCGTACCCCTGACACTGTGGCGCCTGGATGTGGGCGATTTGCGCATATCGCACTTCATGGGCAACCACGCCATGCAAGCCCTGCCCCTTGTGGCATGGTTGCTGACCAGGCACCCGCGACACGTGCGGCATGCAGCCATTGTGTGTACAGCAACGGTTTGGATCAGTGTCACTGTCTGGTTGATGCAGCTTGCGCTGAACAATACGGGCATTTTGTAACCACAAACGTAACAGCCATGCATCCCTTGCACACCACTTCATGGGACTGGATTAAAAGTTTTGTGGCCGTTGCCCAACACGGCTCTGTACTCGCCGCTGCGCAGCACTTGCAAACCAACCCTGCAACGGTGAGCCGCCAGATTGCATCACTGGAACAGTCGCTGGGGGTGGAGCTGTTTGTGCGCAGTCGCCAAGGCATGCAGCCCACCTTGCCTGCTATGCAGTTCCTGGAACCCGCGCGGGCCATGCACGCGGCCATGCATCAACTGAGTTTGGGGGCTGCAGCCAAAGACGAACAGGTTCAAGGCCTGGTGCGCATCAGTGTGAGCGTGAGCCTGGCGCATTTCGTGCTGCCCGAGTTGCTGGACGTGTTCCGCAGCCAGCACAGCGGCATTCACTTTGAAATCACGGCAACTGACTCGGTCAGCAATCTGTCGCAGCGCGAGGCGGACATTGCCATCCGGCTGCTGCCGCCCAAACAGCAAGACCTGATTGCCAAACGCGTGGGTTACCTCTCCATCGGCCTGTTTGCGAGTCAGCGTTACATATCCCGGCGTGGCATGCCGAAAATGGAGCATGACAACTTGATGCAGCACGACTTCATTGATGTCGCGCCGCAACTCAGCCTGCGCGAAGGGTTTGCCAAGGCGGGCTTCGCCCAGCTGGCCGAACGCATCGTGTGCACCACCACCGACCACGCCAATTCGTGGCACATGCTGCGCGCCGGAATCGGCATTGGCAGTGGCCTATCCATTCTGGCCGAGCGAGACAGCCAGATCGTTCCTGTATTGCAAGAGGCTACGCTGCCCAAGTTCCCCGTCTGGCTGGTCACACACCGAGAACTGAAAACGCAACCGCGCCTGCGCCTGGTGATGGACTATCTGGCACAAGCGCTCAAGTCATTGGCTTCCTGATCCGTTCAGCCCATTCATCACACCGCACCGGTGTATTCCCCGCGAGCGGGGTAGTCCTTGGCGATGGCGAAATCAATCGCACCCAGCAAGTCATGAAACTGCGGGCGGGCAAACGGCATGGTTTGCACCGCACCGTAGTAGAGCGTGCCATCGGGGCGGACGATGAACACTCCGGGCTCGGAAAACAGCGCGGGCTCTTCAATGCCGATGGAAGATTGGCCGCGCGTCGTGCTGATGTACAAGCCCCACTCGCGGGCGGACTTGAGGCTCAAGCCGTAGCCAAACTTCACGGCGCTGGCCTTCACCTTGGTAGCCATTTGCTGAGCGCGGTCGGCGTCGTCGCTGCTGATAGCCACCACCTGCACGCCGCGACTGGCGAATTCTGGGGCCAGGCGCTCCAGCTCCAACAGGTACTTGGCACAGATGGGGCAATGCAAGCCCCGGTAAAAAACCAGCAGGTCAAACGTGCTGCCGGGCTCAGCCCCCAGCACAAACCGGCCCCCTTGGGTCAAAAGCACGTTGAGGGCGGGTACGGGGAAGTGGGGAATCAAAGATTGGCTGCGCATGTAGGCCTTTGGTTATTTATGAGTCTGCATTGTGTTGTACATTTCGCAATGAAAAGTTCAATTTAATTTGCCATTCGTTCAGATTAACCGCTTTGATCGATTCAAACCTACCTCGCCTCGACCGACTCTCAGCGCTGCTGTCAGCCCTGGCGCCCCGCATCTCAACCAACTCAGGTCCAGGTACGGGCGAACATACTCTCTGGATCAACCTGCTTGCCTTCACAGGTTCGCCGCCACACGGTGTGGTCATCGCGCCAAGCTCATGCATTGCTGAAGGCGATGTCGCCCTTTGGGTTCACCTGGAGGGGCCCGCTGCCCCGATGCTCATGTGCGAATTTGCGCAACCCTTGCGTCTACCCTTGGCGGATGCCGACGTGGCGCTGCAACTGGCCGTGCAGACTCTTTGGACAGAAATGGTGGCACCCCGGTGCGGGCAGCCGGCGATGCTGACCCATGCAGGCAACATGCTGTTTATCGGCTTGCTTCGCCATCTTGTAGCCCATCCGAACACCGAGTTCGGTTTGTTCAGTGGGTTGAACGACCCACGCATTGCCAAGGCGCTGGTGGCCATTCACACGAACCCGCAGGCAAGCTGGAGTCTGGAATCTCTGTCTGGGTATGCAGGTATGTCTAGGACCTTGTTTGCCACTCAGTTTAAGAATGTCATGGGCACGCCGCCTGGCAAGTACCTGTCTCGCTTTCGCTTGCTTGTTGCACAACGGGCTGTGCTGTCGGGCAGGGGCCTGAAAGAAGCAGCCCGTCAATCTGGCTACCGGGATGTTTCCGCCCTTTCTCGGGCGCTTGGACAAGCTCGCGAGAGGGTGTTACCCAAGATTTGAGCATTCACCAGTTTTTGTGCGGTGGAGGCAGCCGTTCCTATGACTTGAGCTGGTCGCAGCGATCGCCACTTCTGCAGTGGCTGGACCTGACACCGCGCGAACATCTGCGAGTACCCGATCTTGGCAGTGAAGCGGTTGCATCCGTAGTCGCTCACTGATTGACTGCTCGCTATCCTCGCTAAAGTGCGGTCTAACGTCCCTGAGTGACTCAGTTCAGCCTTCAGCAGTCCTTGGTCGCGCCCGAATGAATCGGCGCACTCGGTCAAGAATTTCCTGCCTGTTCAGCCAGATAAAACCGGGCTTCTCAATACCCACCCGACGGCGCAGTCGGCGCTTTTGATGCGCCCGCACCAAACCGCTGCACCAACCCCGTCGCCGCCTTCACCAGCAGCGTCGTATCCACCCCCACAGCCACGAACAGCGCGCCCGCGTCCAGGTATTGCTGCGCCAGCGCCGGGTCCACCGCCAAGATACCGGCAGCTTTGCCTGCGGCGCGCACGGTGGCAATGCCATCCAAGATGACTTTTTGCACCTCGGGGTGGCCGGGCTGGCCTCGGTAGCCCATGCTGGCGGACAAATCGGCGGGGCCGAAGAAGACGCCGTCCACGCCGTCGGTTTCGGCAATGGCCTGGAGGTTGTTCACCGCCGTCACGGTTTCGGCTTGCACCAGCAGGCACATCTGGCCGTTGGCTTGGTTCAGGTAGTCGTCCACCTGGTTCCAGCGCGAGGCGCGGGCCAGCGCGGCGCCCATGCCGCGAATGCCCTCGGGCGGGTAGCGCATGGCTTGCACCATCAGCGCGGCCTGTTCGGGCGTGTCCACCATGGGAATCAACAGGGTTTGAGCGCCCACGTCGAGGTATTGCTTGACCAGCGCCACGTCGGCCTGCACCGCGCGCACCACCGGGTGTGTGGCGCTGTAGGGCGCGATGGCGCGCAGCTGGTCGAGCACGGTGCGCGGGTCGTTCGGGGCGTGTTCGCCGTCGAGCAGCAGCCAGTCAAAACCGCAGCCGGCCAGGGCTTCGGCCACGTTGGCGTCGGCAAAACCGACCCAGCAGCCGATCTGGGGCCGCCCAGCTTGCAGGGCGTTGCGGAAGGTGTTTGGGGGGATCTTCATGATCGAGGTGCTGAAAAGTGTTGATGTGGCCATGCCTTCGTCCAGAAGCACCGCCGGGCTGGCTTTGCCAGACGGCCAGTGCTGTCCCCCTGGGGGGAAGCCGCGCAGCGGCGCAGGGGGGTTATGGATACAAGCCGCGCATCTGGCCCATGAGGCGCGTCAGGCCCATGAGTGCGTCCATGTTGGGTGTGGCCAGGCCCAGGTGTTGGCCGATTTCGCGCACCGCGCCGACGAGGGCGTCGAGTTCGATGGGGCGTCCGGCTTCCACATCTTGCAACATGGAGGTTTTGAACGAGCCGAGTTTGCGGGTAACGGCGTGGCGGTCTTCGGGGCTCTGGTCGATGGGGATGCCGATGCGTGCGCCGATGGCCTTGGCTTCCAGCATGATGGCGCTGACATAACCGCGCACCAGCGGGTCGTCGAAGATGCGGTCGCTTGGCGCACCGGTGATGGCTGAGATGGGGTTGATGGTCATGTTGCCCCAGAGCTTGAACCAGATGTCACGCTGGATGCGCTCAGATACCGCCACGGCAAAGCCCGCGCCGCTCAACAGATCGGCCAGCGCCTGCACCCGGGGCGACACGCCGCCCACCGACTCGCCGATGATGAGTTGGTTGTTTTTGATGCGCTCAATGCGCCCGGGCGTGGGCGCTGCCGCGCTGGCGTGCACTACGCAGCCGATGACTTGGGCGGTGGGAATGTGTTCGGCGGTCACGCCACCGGGGTCTACCGCGTGCAGGCGCAGCCCGGCGGCAACGCCGGGCAGGCCGTCAAAAAACCACCACGGCACACCGTTCATGGCCACCAGCACCAGCGTGTGCGGCCCCATGAGGGTGCGCACGGCGGGTGCCACCTGCGGCATGGCCGGGCCTTTGACCGAGACGATCACCAGGTCTTGCACGCCCAGGCTGGCCGGGTCGTCGCTGGCGTGGATGGGCACGCGGTGTTCGGTTCCGTCGGCGTCCACCCAGGTCAGGCCGCTTTCGCGCAGGGTGCGCAGCGTGTCGCCGCGTGCCACGGCGGAGAGTTGGATTTGCCCGACCGGCAAGCGCGAGCCGAGCCAAGCGGCGAACAAGCCACCGATGGCGCCGACGCCAACGATGGCCACTTTTTGAAGGGAAACTGGGGTATTCATGCGCGGTAGCCCGGGTCGATGCGGTCAATGAGGCGCTGCATGGCAGCGAAGGAATCTTCACCGGCGCCGAACTTGGGGTTGAAGTTGAGCGAGTCGCGCACGCAGGCTTGCAGGGCGGCTTCGGTGATGGGTTGCAAATCGCCCAGCGGCTGCGAGGCCACTTGGATTTCGCAGGCACGCTGCACCAGCCACATGAGGTTGAAGCCCTGCGCCAGCGAGTTGCCGATGACGACCGGGCCGTGGTTGCGCAGCAGCAGCACGCGCCGCCCTTGGGCGCTGGCCAAGATACGGGCGCCCTCTTCGCGGTGCACGGTGATGCCCTCAAAGTCGTGGTAGGCCACTTGGCCGTAGAGTTGCGCGGCGTAAAAGTTGGTGAACGACAGGCCGTCTTTGAGGCAACACACCGCCATGGTGGGCGTGGTGTGCACGTGCATGACGCAGTGGGCGTCGGGCAGCGTGGCGTGGATGGCGCCGTGGAAGGTGAAGCCTGCGGGGTTGATGGGCCAGTCGCTGTGGCCCACGGTGTGGCCGTCGATGTCCACCTTGACGAGGTTGGAGGCGGTAACTTCGGTGTAGTGCAGGCCGAATGGGTTGATGAGGAAATGCGCGTCGGGCCCAGGCACCCTTAAAGAGATGTGGTTGTAGATCAGCTCGGACCAGCCCAGGTGGGCAAAGATGCGGTAGCAGGCGGCCAGCTGCACGCGGGCGGCCCATTCGGCTTCGCTGAAACGGCTGGGGCGCAGAAAGGCGGTGGTCATGTGTTTCCTCGGTTTTTTAGACGAAGCGAAAGCGCAGGCAACCCAGCGGCCCGTAATCGGCTTCGAACAAGTCGCCCACTTGAGCGGCCACGGGCCGGGTGAAGCTGCCGGCCAAGACGATTTCGCCCGCTTCCAACCGCTCACCCCAAGGTGCCAGTTTGTTGGCCAGCCAGGCGATGCCAATGGCCGGGTCGCCCTGCACGCCAGCGGCCAGGCCGGTTTCTTCCACCGCGCCGTTTTGCCGCAAGATGGCGCCGCACCAGGGGCGGTTCGTGGTGTGCGGGTCGGCACGGAAGGCCGGCTCGCCGCTGCCGATGACGATGCCCGCGTTGGCCGCGTTGTCGCTGATGGTGTCGTACACCTTGCGCATGGCGCGGGTGTGGCGGTCGAACTGCTCGATGCGGGCGTCGATGATTTCAATGGCAGGGGTGATGTAGGCGGTGGCGTTGAGCACGTCTTGCACCGTCACGTTCGGCCCGGCCAGTGGCGCTTTGAGCACAAAGGCCAGTTCCACCTCCACACGCGGCGCGATGAAGTGCTGGGTCGGAATCTCCAGCACCTCGCCCGCTGGGGCGGTGAAGAGCATGCTGTCGAGCAGCGTGCCGTAGTCGGGCTCGTCGATCTGGCTGCTGATTTGCATGGCGCGGCTGGTCAGGCCGATTTTGTGGCCGATGACTTTTCTGCCTTCGGCCTTTTGCTGCTCGACCCAGGCGCGGCCAATGCGGTAGCCGTCTTCGATGGTCATGCCGGGGTGGCGTTTGGAGAAGTGTTCAACCGGCGTGCGCGTCTTTTGCGCCTGTTGCAATTCGGCTGCGAGTTGCTGGATGAGGGTGTCGTCAAACATGGTTTTATGGCTTGGGAAAGAGTGGGTGTAAAGAGCTGTTCTTGGCATCAAACACCTCATGGCCTTCGTCCACCTGCACGGTGATGCCGATGGGGCGCTGCGCGAGTTGGGCGGCGAAGCGTTCTTTCACGCAGGCGTTGAGCGCCTCGCCCACGCGCTGGTGCACCAGGGCGCTGCGGCCTTGGGCCATGCGCAGGTTCATGTAGACAAACGCGTAGTCGCCGCCCAAACCAGCCGCTGAGCCTGCAGCCCCGCCATCAGACACCGCGCAGTGCGCCGCCGGGTAGGCCAACACGCGGGTGCCACCGGTGGGGAAGACCTGTTTGCCATGCTCGTCGCGCACGGCGAGCATGGTGTCGGCCAGGGCGCGGCACAGGCTGGCCATGTCCACGCCTTCGGGGGCGGGTTGGTCGAGGTTGGGGGTGTTGAGGATGACGAGGTGGGGCATGGTGGTGGTCCGGTTCAAAGCCTGTTGCTGACCAGGCTGAAGCCGTCTGCGGTGGATGCCTGCGCTTTGGGAATGGCTTGGCCGGTGACGGGGGTGACGGGGAACACGGCGTTGATTTGCCCGGTGCCGCTGGCGCCGAAGTACGGCGTGATGACCTCGGCTTTGCCCGCGTATTCGCTCCAGCCCAAGACGCCCAACATCATGGCGGTGTCGTGCATGAAGCCTTCGCCATGGCCCTTGGCGGCGTATTCGGGCAGCATGCCGCAGAAGTCGGCCCACTCGCCGTTTTCCCACATCTGCACCACGCGGCGGTCCAGCGTTTCTAGGAACGGGCTCCAGACTTTGAAGGCGAATTCGGGCGCGAGGCCGTTTTGGGCGAAGCGGTGGCTCAGGCTGCCGCTGGCCAGAAAAGCCACGGTGCCGTCGTAGTGGTCTTCCACCGCACGGCGCATGGCCCAGCCCAGGCGGGCGCTGTCGTTGAGGTAGTGCACGGTGCACAGGGCCGAGACGGAGACGGCTTTGAAGTGCTGGTCGGCGTTCATGTAGCGCATGGGCACGAGGGTGCCGTATTCGGGGCCGAGGGTGGTGGCGTGGTGGGCGAGGGTTTCAACGCCGTGTTCGTTGCACACCTTGGCCAGCAACTGGCCCAACGCGGGGTTGCCGGGGATGGAGAAAGGCAGGTTGCTGATGAAGTGGGGCAGTTCGTTGCTGGTGTAGGTGCCTGCAAAGTGGGGCGCGCAGTTGATGTGGTAGCTGGCGTTGACGAGCCAGTGGGTGTCGAAGACGACGATGGTGTCAACACCGAGGGCTTTGCAGCGGCGGGCAATTTCTGTGTGGCCGTCGATGGCGTCTTGCCGTGTGCCTTGGCGCGGGCCGTCGAGCTCGCTGAGGTACATGGAGGGGACGTGGGTGATTTTTCCGACCAGTGCTACGGTGCCCATGGGTTTGTCTCCTGTCTTTGGGTGGTGGTTGTTTTTTTGGCTTTTTGGGCTGTTTAGGTTGCGCGGCTGGGTGGTCTTTGGCCCCGTGGGTTGATCACGCCGGGCGCCCACCTCCGCGAATGTCCCCCGGGTTTTGCTGCGCAAAACCCTCCTCCTTTACTTCGCTGCGGTGGGCACCCGGCGTGACCAACCCACTGCACCTGCGCTGGGAGGTGTTGGATGCGTTGTATGCCCACCAAGCTGGCAGATTGGGCGGGCTGTGTGCTTGCTGAGAGGCATGGAAGGCGTTGTGCGCCCACTGGGTTTGAAGATCGGGTTGGCGGTATGCCTGGCGTAACGAACACAGCAAAAATGCATCGAATGCGTGGCGCACCAACACGGCTGGCAGATCGGGCGGGCGGTGTGTCCGGCGCAGCGAAGTAAAGGAGGAGGGACGGGCGCAGCCCGTTCCGGGGGACATTCGCGGAGCCGGGCACACCGCCCGCCCGATCCCGCGCAAACGGTAGCGCAACACACCCGCACAACACCTCACACCCCCCAATGCGGAATGTGGTGCGACCCAAGCGACACCGCCACGTTCTTGGGCTCTAAAAACACCTCGTAACTCCAGGTGCCGCCCTCGCGCCCGGTGCCGCTGGCCTTGGTGCCGCCGAACGGCTGGCGCAAATCGCGCACGTTTTGCGAATTCACAAAACACATGCCCGCCTCCACCGCTGCGGCCACGCGGTGCGCTTTGCCAATGTTCTCGGTCCACACATAACTGGACAACCCATAGGCAATGTCGTTCGCCAACGCAATCGCGTGCGCCTCGTCTTTGAACGGAATCAAACACGCCACCGGGCCAAAAATCTCGTCCTGCGCAATCTTCATGCGGTTGTCCACATCCGCAAACACGGTGGGCCAGACATAGTTGCCCGCCTGCACATGGGCGGGCAATTCGGCGGCGTACGAAGGCCGGTCCAGCCCGCCACACAACAGCGTCGCGCCCTCTTTCGGCCCAAGTTCAATGTAGCTGCGCACCTTGGCCAAGTGCGCCTTGGAAATCATCGGCCCAATGGTGGTGTTTTCATCTTGCGGGTCGCCCACGGTGATGCGCTTCGCCCGCTCGGCGAATTGGGCGGCGAAGTCGGCGTAAATGCTTTGCTGCACCAAAATGCGGCTACCCGCCGTGCAGCGCTCGCCGTTGTTGCTGAAGATCATGAACAGCGCCGCGTCCAGCGCACGGTCCAGGTCGGCGTCGGCAAACACCACAAACGGGCTCTTACCGCCCAGCTCCATGCTGAACTTCTTCAGCCCTGCGGCCTTCACGATGCGGTTGCCGGTGGCGGTGGAACCGGTGAAGGAAATGGCGCGCACGTCCGGGTGCGCGCACAGCGGCTCGCCCACGTCCTGCCCAAAACCGTGCACCACGTTCAGCACGCCCGCCGGAATGCCCGCCTCCAGCGCCAGCTCGCCCAGACGAGCAGCGGTCAGGGGGCTGAGTTCGCTCATCTTCAACACCGCCGTGTTACCAAACGCCAGCGCGGGCGCCACTTTCCAGGTCGCCGTCATGAACGGCACATTCCACGGGCTGATGAGCGCACACACGCCCACCGGGTGGAACAGCGTGTAGTTCAGGTGCGTGGGCGTGGGGTAGGTGTGGCCGTCCACGCGGGTACACATTTCGGCGAAATAGGTGAAGTTGTCCGCCGCACGCGGCACCAGTTGCTTGCCGGTTTGCGCAATGGTCTGGCCGGTGTCGTTGGTCTCGGTCTTGGCAATCTCCGGCACGTGCTTGGCGATCAAATCGCCCAGCGCCCGGATTTTTTTGGCGCGCTCGGTGGCGGGCAGACCGGCCCAGGCCGGGAACGCGTCTTTGGCAGCCTGCACCGCCGCGTGTACGTCCGCCGCGCTGCCCGAGGCCACTTCGGCCAGCACGC
>JAUXXN010000562.1 GCA_030684755.1 Hydrogenophaga sp. | reverse complement strand
CTCACCTCGCAGTTGCAGCACATCCAGGTGGGCGACACCGTGTTGGTGGGGCGCAAACCCACGGGCACGCTGTTGATCGACTACCTGTTGCCCGCCAAGCGCCTGTACATGTTTGCCACAGGCACCGGCTTGGCGCCGTTCCTGAGCGTGATCCGCGACCCCGAAACCTACGAGCGCTACGAGCAAGTGGTGCTGGTGCACGGCGTGCGCGAAGTGAAAGAACTCGCCTACCGCGAACTGCTGTCGGAAACGCTTAAGCAGGACGAGTTTCTGGGTGAGATGGAGGAGCAGAAGTTGATGTATTACCCCACCGTCACGCGCGAAGCGTTTGAGCACCAGGGCCGCATTCCCACGCTCATTGAAAACGGCACGCTGGCCAAAGACCTGGGCCTGCCCCAGCTCAACCGGGCTGAAGACCGCATCATGATCTGCGGCAGCCCCGAGATGCTGCGCGATCTGAAAGGGCTGGCTGAAAAATACGGCTTTGACGAAGGCAGCACCAGCCGCCCCGGTGAGTTCGTGATTGAGCGGGCGTTTGCGGGTAGCTGAGCGCGGGGTTGCACCAGCGAAACGACCCTTCGGTATGCGCGCCAGCATCCCCATGTATGGCAAAAATGCGCCAAAGTGAAAGAATACGGTTCTTTTCTTCCACAACCCGACCAGGAGACGCTTCATGCTCAACAAATCGCAGACCCAAGACCTCAGCGCACTGTTGCCCGGCCAATCCACCGAGCAGGGCGCCACGCGCCGAACCGCGCTGAAGGCTGCGTTGGGTGTGGGTTATGCCGCTGCGGCTTTGCCCGTCATGGCGCAAACTGCCATCAAAACCCCTACCGATGGCTTGCTGGCGGGCGAGGTGATGATTGATGTGAACGGCTACGCCATGCCCGCTTACAGGGCTGCGCCTGCTGGTAAAACCGGCTTGCCGGTGGTGCTGGTGTTGTCAGAAATTTTTGGCGTGCACGAATACATTGCCGACACCGCGCGGCGCTTTGCACGGGCGGGCTACTTGGCCATTGCTCCCGAGCTGTTTGTGCGCCAAGGTGATGCCCAGAGCTATGGCGAAATGGCCAAGCTCATCGCCGAGGTGATCTCCAAAGTGCCCGATGCGCAGGTGTTGGCCGACTTGGACGCCACGGTGAAATGGGCCGCAGCCAACGGCGGTGATACCAGCAAACTGGGTGTGACCGGCTTTTGCTGGGGTGGACGGCAAACGTGGCTGTATGCCGCGCACAATCCGGCGGTGAAGGCGGGTGTGGCTTGGTACGGTCGGCTGGTGGGCCAGACCAGCGAGCTCAACCCCAAGCACCCGGTGGACGTGGCAGCCAAGCTGCATGGGCCGGTGTTGGGTTTGTATGGCGCAGCCGACACCGGCATTCCGCTGGACACGGTGGACAAGATGAAGTCTGCGCTGTCTGTGGGCAGCGCGGCGGGCAAGGCTTCTACATTTGTGGTCTACCCCGATGCGCCGCACGCATTCCATGCCGATTACAGGCCCAGTTTCCGCAAGGAGGCTGCTGAAGACGGTTGGAAGCAGGCGCTGGCATGGTTTAAGCAGCATGGTGTTGCGTAGGTTCAGGTTGAAACATCCACAAAAATGGCCGCTGTTGAGCGGCCTTTTTTGTGGAGACAATGGGCTGAGGTGGGGCGTATTTTCGGTACATAGGGCACAACAACATGACTTTGTTAGCGATTCTGGTGGGCACCATCTTGGCGGGTGTGGGCAGTGTGTGGCTGGCGGCCTTGCTGAGTTTCGCCATGCTGGCACGCTATACACAGCACATGCTGAGCTTGGCTGCGGGCGCGTTGATGGCCACCGCGTTCATGCACCTGTTGCCCGAAGCTTTTGAGAGCCAGGCCAGTGCGCACGAGTTGTTTTCTATGTTGCTGGCGGGGTTGGTGTTTTTCTTTCTGCTCGACAAAGCCGAGCTGTGGCACCACGGGCATGAGCACCACCAAGAAGCCGCGCCTGGACATGGGCATGGCCATGCACACCACAGCCACACCGGCGTGGCAGCCCATGCGGGTGGCCACCATCACGATGGGCCGCGTTCCGGTGGTTGGGCGGTGCTGGCTGGGGACAGCGTGCACGCCTTTGGTGACGGCATTCTGATTGCCTCAGCCTTCATGGCCGACATGAAGCTGGGGGTGGTGGCTGCATTCGCGGTGCTGGCGCACGAGGTGCCGCACCACATGGGCGATTTGGTGGTGCTGCGGCACACCTCCGGCTCGTCGCGTGCCGCGCTGGTGAAAGTGTCGCTGGCCGGGACCGTTACCGCTATTGGCGGCATGGTGGGCTATTTTCTGCTCTCAACGCTCGACCAGTTTCTGCCGTTTTTTTTGGTGGCCGCATCCAGCAGTTTTGTCTACGTGGCCCTGGCCGATTTGATTCCACAGCTGCAAAAACGCCTGAGCCTGCGCGAGACAGCGGCTCAAGTGGCCTGGTTGCTGACGGGTATTGGGTTGGTGACGGTGGTTAGCCAGTTTGCGCACGCGCACTGAGCAAGCGAAGTAGCTGGAGCTTCCAGCTCCACTGTGTCAGGGCAACCGGAGCTGGAGGCTTCGGCCACCCATTTGGGCACCATAGGCACCCCTGTGGGTTGGCTGTCGATATCAACCCACCGCACACGGCACGCTGGGCGTGTTGCACCACTCGCTCCAGCTGCCAGCATAAAGCGCGGTGTGGCCCAACCCGGCCACCTCCATCGCCAGCAGGTTGGGTATGGCACTCACGCCGCTGCCGCAGTGGTGGACCACGCTGGCCGGGTCGCGGCCCGCCAGCCGTTGCGCGAATTCGGCGCGCAATTGGGCGGCGGGTTTGAAACGTCCGTCGGGGCCGATGTTTTCGGTGAACGGGCGGTTCAGCGCGCCGGGTATGTGGCCAGCCACTGGGTCCAGCGGTTCGACCTCGCCGCGAAACCGGGCCGCCGCACGGGCATCGATCAGCGTCAGGCCGGGGCTGCCCAAGCGCTGCGCAATGTCCTCGGTGCCCACCAAGGTGGCGCGCGCGGCGCTCAGTGGGTACGCGGGGGCTGCGGTTTCTGCCGGGCTGGGGCCACTTTCAACCGCCGCGCCCAAGGCTTGCCAAGCGGCCCAGCCGCCGTCCAGCACGGCCACGGCTTCGTGGCCGCACCATTTCAGCATCCACCACAGGCGCCCGCAGTAGTTGGCGCTTTGCCGGTCGTACACCACCACCTGGGTGTGTGGCGATGTGAGGCCGGTGCGGCCCAGCCAGGCGGCAAAGCGCTCACGTGAGGGCAGGGGATGGCGCCCGCCGCTGGCGCAGTCGTTGTGGGTTTTGTCGCTCAGGTGGGCGTCCAACCCGACAAAAAATGCGCCGGGAATGTGTTGCTCCTTGTATTGAGCTTGACCTGCGGCGGGGTTCATCAGGTCGGCGCTGCAGTCGTACACGCGCACGTCGTGGCCACAGTCCATGAGTCGTTTCAGTTCGGCAGCCGAGATCAGTGTGGTGTGCATGGCCATGGGTGTGTGGGCTGGGGTTGGAGGGTGGTTGAGAAAGTCGAACAGATTTTTGCTTCTCAATGCTCTTCTGCGGGCGCATGCGGTACGGCGCGGGCGCGCAGGGCGGTGGCGGTGATGCCGCTGACAATGATCAGGCCCATGCCGAGCCAGCCGATCAGCGGCAACTGGTCGCCAAAAATGGTCAGGCTGTAAATGCCCGCAAACACAATGCCCGAATACTGCAGATTGGCCACCACCAGCGTGGCTCCGCTGGCATAGGCGCGGGTCATGCACAGCTGGCCAAACACCGCCAACAGCCCAATAGGCAGCAGCCACAACGCGCTGGGCCAGTGCCATGCGCTGGCGCCTACAAACACCATGCCCAGCGCTCCGGCCAGCACCGCACCGATGGAGAAATAAAACACGGTGCGGCTCTCGGGCTCGCCCGCGCGCGCGAGCGCGGCCACCTGCAAGTAGGCGAGGGCTGAAAAAATGCCTGAAATCAGGCCTACAAACGCGCCCACAAACTGGTCTTCGTTCAGGGTGGGGCGCAGCATCAAGGCCACCCCCGCGAAACCGCCCAGCACAGCCAGACACAAGGGGCCTTGCTGTTTGATGGGCGCGTTGCGGCCCTGCACCAGCAGCGCGCCGCCCAGCAAAAACGCGGCAATCCACACGCTGCTCATGTAATTGAGCGTGACGGCTGTGGCCAGTGGCAGGGCAGCAATTGCATAAAACCAAGAGGTGAGCGCGGTGACGCCCACCACACTGCGCCAGAAATGCATCATGGGAACCGTGGTGCGCAACGAAACGCCTCGCACGCGGGTCATCCCGAGCAGAAAGACCACGCCTACCATGCCCCGGTAGCAAACGATCTCAAAACTGTTGAAGTGCTCGGACGCGAACTTGATGCACACGCCCATGGTGGCGAAGAACAAGGACGCGAGCAACATCCAGAGCGCCTGCATGGTTCAGTCGCCTGTTCCGTGGTGGAGTTTTGTGTCGATGTCGCGGTCCCACTCAGCCCAATGCAACTCCATCCATCTGGCGCCGGTACCACTCGTGAAAGTGCTGCATACCGTCTTCCATCGGGCTTTGGTAGGGGCCGACTTCGTTGTCGCCGCGTGCCAGCAGCGCTTTGCGCCCTGCGTCCATGCGCTCGGCAATTTCGTCGTCTTCAATGCAGGTTTCCATGTAGGCCGCACGCTGGGCCTCCACAAATTCGCGCTCGAAGGCGGCAATTTCTTCGGGGTAATAGAACTCCACCATGTTCAGCGTCTTGTCCAC
>JAUXXN010000560.1 GCA_030684755.1 Hydrogenophaga sp. | reverse complement strand
CGCAAGGCCATGGACAAGGCCTTCTACCGCATGATGGCCTGCTCGGTCATGGAGGCGGTGTCGGGTTCGGAGTCGGAAGTAGATACGTTCCGCGAAGTTGAACGATCCACGCGCATCCTGGAAAAGTACGCTTGATGCCATGCGGCGGGCATGGGCCCGCTCGCTTTTGCGCTGCATGGAAGGCAGCGCCCTGGCCTGTTTCCACTTGCCGCCAGAAGCCCGCATCAATGTGCGGGTTTTTTTGCATCAATGCGGCGCATGTCAGGCCTTAGCATGCAGGCTCTGACAAGGAACACCCATGGCACTGCAACTCTATATTGGCAACAAAAACTATTCATCCTGGTCCATGCGCCCCTGGGTGCTGCTCACGCAAGCGGGTATCGCGTTCGAAGAAATCATGGTGCGCTTCGACTCGTTCGAAGCCAACTCCGCCTTCAAGCGGCAACTGCGCGGCATCAACCCGGTGGGCAAGGTGCCGGTGCTGTTGGACGACGGCTTGGCTGTGTGGGACACGCTGGCCATTGCCGAATATGTGGCCGAGCGATTCCCTGAAAAAGCCCTCTGGCCCACCGATGTGCGGGCACGCGCACGGGCACGCAGCGTGTGCGCTGAAATGCACAGCGGTTTTGGCGCGCTGCGCAGCCATTGCCCCATGAACATCGAAGCCCGCCTGCCCGAGGTGGGCCGCCTGATCTGGCGCGACCAAGCGGCAGTGCGGGCCGACGTGGCGCGCTTGTGCGGCCTGTGGGGCGAGCTGCTGGCGGCGCAACCCGCGCAGATGCCCGATGGCACCAGCCCGCTGCTGTTTGGCACCTTCAGCATTGCCGACGCCTACTTTGCCCCAGTGTGCATGCGCCTGAAAACCTACGGCCTGCCGCTGCCCGCCGACCTGGCCACCTATGTGGACCGCGTGGCTTCGCTGCCTGGCGTGCAGGCTTGGGTGCAAGGCGCTCTGGCTGAGCACGATTTTCTGGATTTTGAAGAGCCTTACCGGCTGGGGCGCTGAAGCCCGCACGCCTGCTGGGGCTGCCACCACGCTCTAAACTTCACGTATGAAGATTTACTTGGTGGGCGGCGCGGTGCGCGACGCCCTGATGCAACAAGACACCCCGGCCCCCCCGCCCGCCCACGTCGACCGCGACTGGGTGGTGGTGGACGCCACACCCAAGACCATGCGAGCACAGGGCTACTTGCCTGTGGGGCGCGATTTCCCGGTGTTTTTGCACCCAAAAACACGCGAAGAATACGCTCTGGCCCGCACCGAGCGAAAAACCGCTCCGGGCTACCACGGCTTCGCGTTTCACGCCGAACCCGGTGTGACCCTGGAAGACGACCTGGCGCGGCGTGACCTGACCATCAACGCGATGGCGGTGAGCGAGGCCGAGGCCGCCGATCCGGCCAACGCGTATGTGATTGACCCTTACGGCGGGCGCCGCGACCTGCAGGCCCGGGTGTTGCGCCACGTGACGACCTCGTTTGCCGAAGACCCGGTGCGCATCTTGCGGCTGGCGCGGTTTGCGGCCCGCTTCCCCGACTTTTCGGTGGCCCCGGACACACTGGACCTGATGCGCCACATGGTGGACCACGGCGAAGTGGACCACCTGGTGCCCGAACGGGTGTGGCAAGAACTCGCGCGCGGCCTCATGGAACAGCGCCCCAGCCGCATGTTTGAGGTGCTGCGCGCGTGCGGCGCGCTGGTGCGCCTGCTTCCCGAGGTGGACCGGCTCTGGGGCGTGGCGCAGCGCGCCGACTACCACCCCGAAATCGACACCGGCGTGCACCTGATGATGGTGCTGGACATGAGCGCCCGCCTGGCTGCCCCGCTACCGGTGCGCTTTGCCTGCCTGGGCCACGACCTGGGCAAAGGCACCACGCCCGCAGACGTGCTGCCGCGTCACATTGGTCACGAAGAGCGCAGCGCCAAGCTGCTGCGCGGGCTGTGCGAGCGCTGGCGCGTGCCGCGCGAAAGCCGCGAACTGGCCGACGTGGTGGCCCGCGAACATGGCAACATCCACCGCAGCACCGACTTTGGCGCGGCCGCGCTGCTGCGCCTGCTGGAACGCTGCGACGCGCTGCGCCGGCCCGAGCGGTTTGACGAGGTGCTGCTGGCCTGCGAATGCGATGCGCGCGGCCGCCTGGGCCATGACGACAAGGTATACCCGCAACGCCCCCGGTTGCGACAGGTGCTGGACGCCGCCTTGTCGGTGGACACCGGCGCCGTGGCGGCTGGCGTGTTGCGACGCGCCGCCGATGCCACAGGCACCGCCGCACAGACGGCGCCCACGGAGCCTGAGGCGGTGGGTCTGCGCATTGCAAGCGCCATCCACGAGGCGCGGGCGCGGGCGGTCGCCCAAGCCCTGGGACTGGCACACGAACACGGTACCGAACAAGCCCCAATGCCCGCCCAAAAGCCCGCATAATTTGGCCGCATGGCCCACCTCCTGATTGTTGAAGACGACGAACTGCTGCGCGACGGGCTGAGTGCCCAACTGATGCAAGCGGGTCACCGCATTGACACCGCCGACGACGGCCAACAAGCGCTGCTGCTGCTGCAAACCGTGTCGTTTGACGGCGTGGTGCTTGACCTCGGCCTGCCCAAGGTGGACGGGCTGACCGTGCTGCGCACCCTGCGCCAGCGCTTGCCCGCTTTGCCGGTGCTGATCCTCACCGCGCGCGACGGCATCGAAGACCGGGTGGCCGGCCTGAATGCCGGTGCCGACGACTACCTGACCAAACCCTTCAACCTCGACGAACTGCGCGCGCGCCTGCAGTCCATGCTGCGCCGCGCCAGCCTGCCGGCTTTTGGTGGTGCCAACGCCGTGACCGCGCAAGGCACCAGCGTCGGCCAGTTGCGGCTGGACCCCAAACTGCCCCGCGCTTGGCTGGGCGACGAAGCCATCGACCTGACCCAACGCGAATGGGCCTTGCTCGACCTGCTGGTGCGCCACAGCGGCCAGGTGGTGAGCCGCGAAGACGTGCTGGAGGCTTGGCAGTCCGACCCCGGCGAGCCGGGCACCGTTGCGTCCAACGCGCTGGAGGTGTATGTGCACCGGCTGCGGCGCAAACTCGCCGGAGCGCCGCTGAACATCCGCAACGTGCGCGGCCTGGGCTATATGCTGGAAACCACGGCGCCTTGAGTGGCTGCCATGCTGTCGCGCATGTCGGCCCCCGCCCTGCTCTCGCTGCGCCGCCAGTTGTTGCTGTGGCTGCTGCTGCCGCAGCTGGCGCTGTGGGCCGGCGGCGGTTTGTTGGCTTACCGCATTGCCCTGTCTTACGCCGAAAAAGGCATTGACCAGTCGCTGACCCAATCGGTGCGGGCGCTGGCGCGGCAGGTCAAACCCGTGGGCTCGGGCCTGCTGATCGACTTTCCCAAGGCCGCCCAAGACGTGCTGGAGCAAGACCCGGACGACCGCATCAGCTACATGGTGTCGTCACCGCCGGGCCAGTTCTTGCTGGGCAACCAGCGCCTGCCCCAGCCCACCGAAGCACCCACCGGACCCGGCGAGCCGCTGCTGTACGGCGGTTTGCTGGATGGAAAACCGCTGCGCATCGTGGCTATGGACGTGCAATACGGTGAAGGTTCTATACCGCAAACTTTGCGCGTGCAGGTAGGCAAAGGCCTGGCTGTGCAACAGCGCATTGCCCGCGAACTGGTGGCCGACATGCTGGCGCCGCTGCTGGCGCTGGGCGTGCTGCTGAGCCTGCTGGTGTACGGCGGCATCCGCCGTGGGCTGGCGCCGTTGACGCGGCTCACGGCCCAGCTGGAACACCGCTCGGTGAACGCGCTG
>JAUXXN010000559.1 GCA_030684755.1 Hydrogenophaga sp. | reverse complement strand
GCGTATGACGGCGTTGCCGGCGCTGATCAGGGTGGCGGCAAGAATCATCCACATGGCCATCTTGCCAATGAGATCGCTGAGGCCGTCAATCAGACGGGAGAGTTTGAGTAGAAGTGGCATGGAAATTCCCCGGTGGATAAGGGTATGTGCAGGACTTGCGCATATGAATTGACATGCGCATGTGCCTGCGGGTTTGGTCATGGGTTTGGCCGAACACCAAGCCACCCTGTTAAGGGTGGCTTGGTCTTCGGTCAAAAAAACCCCCGCGAAAGCGGGGATTTTTATTGAGCCTAGAAGCCGATTACAGCTTGGCCGACTGCATGAAGCTGTCGAAACGCGCTTCGGTGAAGCGGAACCACAGGTTTTGGTCTTTGCGGAAGTTGGAATAGTCGGTGTAGATCTTTTTCCAGTTCGGGTTGCTGGCACTCAGTTCAGAGTACAGGGCCATGGATTGCTTGAACGATTCGTCCATGACCGCCTTGGGGAACGGCAGCAACTTGGCGCCACCGGCCACCAAGCGCTTCAATGCGGCTGGGTTGCGTGCGTCATACATGGCTTGCATGGTGGTGTGGGCGTGCGAAGCAGCACACTCGACCATGGCCTTGTTCTCGGTCGACAAGGCGTTGAACGCGGCTTTGTTGATGTAGAAGTCGAGCTGTGCGCCGCCTTCCCACCAGCCTGGGTAGTAGTAGTTCTTGGCCACTTTTTGGAAGCCCAACTTCTCATCGTCGTAAGGCCCGATCCACTCTGTGGCGTCGATGGTGCCTTTTTCCAGCGCTTGGTAAATCTCGCCACCAGGAATGTTTTGTGGCACGGCACCCATGCGGGTCAACACCTTGCCAGCAAAGCCGCCGACGCGCATTTTCAGGCCCTTGATGTCGGCCACCGTTTTGATTTCTTTGCGGAACCAGCCACCCATCTGGGCGCCCGTATTGCCGCCGGGGAAGTTCACAATGTTGTACTGGTCATAGAACTCGCGGAACAGCTTCATACCGTTGCCGTCGTAAAACCAGGCGGTGAGCTGGCGGCTGTTCAGACCGAACGGAATGGCCGTGCCCATGGCGAAGGTGTCGTCTTTGCCAAAGTAGTAGTAAGGCGCGGTGTGACCGGCTTCTACGGTACCGGCTTGCACGGCATCCACCACACCGAAGGCAGGCACCAATTCACCAGGGGCATGCACCGTGACGGAGAACTTGCCACCCGACATCTCGTTGATCTTCTTGGCGAACACATCGGCCGCGCCGTGAATGGTGTCCAGCGCCTTGGGAAAGCTGGAAGTCAGGCGCCAGCGAATAGCGGCTTGCGCATGGACAGCGGGTGCTGCGCCTGCGGCCAGCACGCCGGCAATGCCTGCGTGCTTGATGATGGAACGACGATCCATAGTGTGTATCTCCGTGGTTGTTAAAAGCTCATGGGCCTGAACGGTTGCACAGGCCGTTGACATTGAAGCCGACAGTATTTTAAGAGCGGCAAAGTCTGGATTGTCGGGGGTTTTCCCTTGAAAGCATCCCGAAAGCTTCGTTTTTTGACCTCAATTTTGACGGCCAAAAGATGCATGCAATTTGCGTCACGAAGTGCGTGAAAAAACATCAAACAAAGGCCTCCAACGGCGAATTTGTATCAACGTTTGTCGCGAGAAACGCGCGCATGCACATCGTGTGCGTGGATCGACTCAAAGTTGGTCACATCCACCGCATAGGCGTCGATGCGGACGTCGCGTTCCAGCGCCAGGGCCACATCGCGCACCAGGTCTTCGACAAACTTGGGTTGTGCGTAGGCCCGCTCGGTCACCCACTTTTCGTCGCTGCGCTTGAGCAGGCCCCACAACTCGCAAGAGGCGTTGTCTTCGGCAAAACGCACCAGCTCGTTCCAGGCCATGGGCGCGTTGAGCAGCACTTCTAGGCGGATGTGCGAGCGCTGGTTGTGGGCGCCGTCGTCGCTGACTTCTTTGGAGCAAGGGCACAGCGATTTGACCGGCACGGTGGCGATCATGCGAATCTCGGTGGCCCCGCCAGCGCTGTGGCTGAGCGACCAGCCGCCGTCGTACTCCATCAGACTTTGCAAGCCTGAAACGGGGGCCGCTTTGCGGATGAAGAAAGGAAAGCGCACATCAAAACCGCCAGCGGTGGTTTCCAGCAGCAACAGCAACTCGGGCATGGCCGTTTGCAGCCGCTCAAAGGTGGCGGGCAGCGCGTAGCCATCGGCTGGCTGGGTAAAGCCGTCCAGCCAGGCCAGCAGGCGCGACATGTGTGCACCTTTTTGCTCGGCCCGCAGACCCACATGCACGTGCCAGGTGCCCACGCTGTGTTGCACACGGTCCGACACCTGCAATGCAATGGGGTAGCGCAGGTTTTTCACGCCCACTTGGGCGATCGGCATGGCTCGCGGGTCGTGGCGACCCTGCACATCGGGCATGGGCGTGGCGGTGGTGGTGGTGCCGCTCATCACGGTTGCGCCTTGACGGTGGCGTCTGCGTTCAGCAGGTCGCCAAAGCGCTGGCGCACCGAGCGTTCAATACCGATGGCATCGAGTCCCAGCATGGACAGGAGTTTGCTTGGATCGCCATGTTCGATGAATTCGTCGGGCAGCCCCAGTTGCAACACCGGCAGGTTCAAACCTTCGGCCTGCAGGGCTTCGAGCACGGCGCTGCCCGCCCCACCCTGAAGGCAGCCCTCTTCCAACGTGACCAAGGCTTGGTGGTTTTGCGCGAGTTCGCGCAGCAGCTCAATGTCGATGGGTTTGGCCCAGCGCATATTGGACACGCTAGCGCCCAATTTCTCTGCTGCGCCCAGGGCTGGGTACAACAAGGTGCCAAACGCCAAAATCGCCACGCCACGGCCCTTGCGGGTCCATTCGCCACGGCCATAGGGCAAGCCTTCCAGCCCGGCGGGTTGCTGCGCTCCCACGCCCGCACCGCGCGGGTAGCGCACGGCCACCGGGTGGTTTTGTTCAAAAGCGGTGCTGAGCAGTTGCCGACATTCGGCCTCGTCGGCTGGGCAGGCCACCGCCATGTTGGGAATGCAGCGCAGAAAAGCGCTGTCGTAAGCACCGGCATGGGTCGCGCCGTCGGCCCCCACCAGACCGGCGCGGTCCAGCGCAAACACCACGGGCAGGTTTTGCAGCGCCACGTCGTGAATCAGCTGGTCGTAGCCGCGTTGCAAAAAGGTGGAGTAAATGGCCACCACCGGCTTCAAACCTTCGCAGGCCAGACCAGCGGCAAACGTGACCGCGTGTTGTTCGGCAATGCCCACATCGAAATAACGGGCCGGGAAGCGGCGCTCGAACTCGACCATGCCCGAGCCTTCGCGCATGGCTGGCGTGATGCCGACCAAGCGGGGGTCGGCAGCAGCCATGTCACACAACCACTGACCGAACACTTGGGTGAAGGTGGTCTTGGGTGGCGTGGTGGGTGGGGTCAGGCCCACCGCCGGATCGAACTTGCCGGGGCCGTGGTAGGCCACGGGGTCGGCCTCAGCGAGCTTGTAGCCCTGGCCTTTTTTGGTGACCACGTGCAGAAACTGGG
>JAUXXN010000551.1 GCA_030684755.1 Hydrogenophaga sp. | reverse complement strand
ATGTTTTTTCAGCCCCAGCGCTGCGCCGTCTTCGCGCAACAGGCGCACGCCCAGCGCGTGAAACGTGCAAATGAGCACCATGCGGGCATCGCGCCCCACCAGCTGTTTGGCGCGCTCGCGCATATCGCTGGCGGCTTTGTTGGTGAAGGTGATGGCGGCAATGCGGTCTGCTGCCAGACCCGCCTGAATGAGGCGGCCAATCTTGTGCGTGATCACCCGCGTTTTGCCCGAACCGGCACCGGCCAGCACCAGACACGGCCCACCCAGATGGTTCACGGCGTCAAGCTGGGCAAGGTTCAGGCCGGATGCGTTGGCGGACATGGAAGTGAGAGAGCAAGGCGCAAAAACGTAAAGGGTCGGTGGTGCGCAATGACAGTGAAGTACGCCCGGAAGGGCGAATGATACCGGCGTCAACCGCGCGGCGCCTGCACCGGATTCAGGGCGGACTTTTTCGTGTCAGCGTGCCGTTGCTGGTCTGGGCATCGTTTTCATACACGCCTTCCCAGCGGTCACCGTTGGCCCAGGTCATACGGCCTTGGCCGTGTTTTTTGCCTTGCTGCCACAGACCGGTGTACTGGTCTCCGTTGGGCCAGTGAAAGGTGCCTTGGCCGTGGGGCTGGCCTTTCGATATGGCGCCTTCGTAACGTTCGCCCGATGCAAAGCGCAAGGTGCCTTGGCCTTCGGGGGTGCCGTGCACCAGCTGGCCTTCAAACACATTGCCGTTGGCAAAGTGCAGCTTGCCCACGCCATGGGGTTGCTCGTTCACCCACGGGCCTTCGTAGTGCTGGCCATTGACCCAGTGGTAGTGGCCCTGGCCGTCGGGGCGGCCTTGATTGAAATGGCCCTCGAAGCGGTCACCCGTGGCGAAGAGCATGCGTCCCTTTCCGTGCGGCAGGCCGCGGGCTACCTCGCCCTCGTAGCGGTTACCGTTGGCAAAAACCAGCAGCCCCTGGCCTTGGGGTTCGTCGTTGATCCAGCTGCCGATGTAACGCTGACCACTGGCCCAAACAAATTCCCCTTGTCCGTGGCGGCGGCTTTTGATCAGGTCACCACGGTAATGGTCGCCATTGGCCCAGCGCACCTGACCGTTGCCGCTCAGGCCTTCACCGTCACGGGTAAAGAGACCGGTGAAGCGGGTGTCGCCCGCTTGGATGTCCAACTCTTTGGCGGGTGTGGTCGCAGTGGCTGGTGGAGCAGACCTTTCGGCGGTTGCGGCCGTTGCTGCCATGGGGGCCGTGGGCAGGGTGGCTGATGCTGTGGCGGCTTTCACCGCTGGTGCTGCGTTTGCCACCGTGAGAGAAGCCGGTGCTGATCGAATGGCCGGTACGAGCGCCACAGCCGGTGCTTCAGGCAGTGCGGTAGCCACCCAGGGCGTACCACGGTCGCGGGCTTGGCTCTGGGCGTTGTTGCGCGCCAGGTCGAGTGCTTGGCCTTTGCAATGCACTTGGGCTTCGCGCCACAGGGTTTCGGCGATCTGCGATTGGGTCTGCCGTTCGGCCGTGCTCAGGCCTGCGCTGGTGCTGCGCAGTTTTTGACTCTGGTCGCGTGCGCGCTCAAAGACTGGGGCGCAGAATTCGGCGTTGTGGGCGTCAACAGCGGTCTGGTCGCGCTTTTGGAGGGCCGTTTTCTGTGCTTCGCCGGTGCATCTCTCTGCTGCCAAGTCCCACATGTTTTCGGCTTTGCTGTAGAAAACAGCAGCGTCTATCCAACGCCGTTCGCGTACGGCTTGCTGGGCCAGGTCTTGCAAGCTGGTGGCATTTTTCTGGGCGTTGATGCACGCTGGGCTGGCCCCGAGTTCGGCATCCAAGCCGGCGCGGCTGCGCTCGCTGTCGGCCAGGTTGCGACGGGCCCGTTCCTGTGCCCGGCCTTCGCAGCGTTCGACAGCCAAGGTCCACAGCGCAATGGCTTCGTCCACCAGCTTCACCAGTTTGGCGGTGTCTTGTTTGTTGGACTGCGTCGTGGCCGCTTGCAGGTCAACCGCCATGGCCCGGTCGCTCAGGCTGTTGCAATTTTCTGGCGGCGCGGTATTGACCACCGGGGCCGGAGGCAGCGCCTGACCTGTACCCAGAGTGGACAGCGGCGGTGGTTCGGGAGTGTTCGCGGCGCTGCTTGGGGCAGTGTTGTCTGCTGTGGCGTTTGGGTTGCCGACTCCGATGACTGGGTTGGGCGCTGCCTGCACAGTTGGATCGACCGATGGGGTAGTCGTTTGTGCGGCGCTGTTGGTTTGCGCGACCGCCGTGATGCTGACCAGCCAAATCAGCGCAAACAAAGCCGTGGTGATAAATGCAGCACGCTGACGCAAATGCAGGGGGTGGGTCATGGACAGGATCGGGAGAGTTTGTGGAATGGCGGGTATGCGGTGCAGCCCCTTGGGGTGGTGGGTCACCGGCCAGGGGTGGTCGTGGGCAAACCCGTGCTGGGCATTTCCAGCATGGCTTCAATCAGTCCACGCGAATACGGGTTGGTGCTCAACGGCTCTATGCTTTCGTAGCTGAAGTCTTGCGGAGCCGAGGCCAGGGGCATCTCGTCGAGGTCAAAGTTCAGCGTTTCGGGACGTATGCCTTTCAGAATGGCCACCACCTCTTCGCCGCGCCCGGCTTGGTTGGCTAAGGCTTGCAGCGCAGCCATGCGGTCGGGGTCAAACACCAAGGCGTTGGCCAGCAGGTTGCGTTCCAGCATTTTCTGGTGCAACGTGAAGCCCGCCAACGGGTTGGCACCGAGCTTTTGCATGCGGGTGTAAGCCCAGGCGTCGGCATCGTCAAACACCGTGGCGGCCACGCGCGAAACGCCGCTGAGCAAGCCTTTGTTGGCCGCCACCTGCTGCATACTGCTGACCACTTGTGCCTGCGTCATGGCTTGTACGGTTTTGCCAATTTCGTCGCGCAGCCGGTTGGTGGCGTAGGACTTGGCTTGGTCAATCAGTTGCTGTTTCATGATTTCGGTGGCGGCTGTGGCTGCTGCTTGGCGTGCCGTGGCTACAGCGGCTTCGGCAGCAACGGCCGCACCCTTGAGGCCCGAGGCCAGCGTTGCCACGGTGTAGAGCGTACTCAGAAGCGAGGTGCCGTAGTCGTAAGCCTTCATGCGAAAGCCGCCCTCTTCAGACACACCCTGTGACCACAACACAGTCCACAGCGCCTCGTCTTCGCTCAGGTCTGCCCGGGCCACTTCCAGCGGGTGGTAGCTCATGAGCCAGTGGTAGTCCTGCAGGTCGGGGGTGTTGGGTGGTGCCAGACGTGTATAGCCTCGGCACACCTCGAAAGGATGTAATTGCACAGTTTTACCGGTGCTGGTCGTCACCGAGAACGGTCTGCCACGTTCGCGCACTCGGCCCAACTCAACCAGCAGTTTCTGGGCTTCGTTGCTGGTGCTACCGTCAATTTCCACCAAACGCTCGCCAGGTTTCAAAGGTGCATCGTGGGTTGTGGCCACCACAGTCAACCTTTCATCGACACCCAATGCACGCACCCAAGCCACACGGTCATTTTCTGCCCAGCCTTGGCTGGTGGCCACGGCAATGGGTAGCTCCCATTGGCGATCACAGTCTTTGTCTTGCAAGCGAGCCGAGCGGGCAATGGCCGGGCGCAGGGCTTGTTCACCTTGACCGAAGATGCGGATGTTGGCCAGCAACGTGGGGTCTACGGTGCGGCCATCGTCAACAGTGAACTTGGGGGCTGCGCAACCGCCCAGCAGGGCGGCGGAAAGCAAGGCCAGCGCCACAGGTCGTCGTGTGTTTGAACGGGTTGGGGTAGCGCTGGGGCTGTGCAGGGGATGGCGCATGGGTGACAGGGCGGGGATGCGTATGGCTGAGGGTGTCTCTTTGTAACGAATAAGCTTAACGCCAGTCTTGCTTCGCGTCTGTTTTGCCAGACATTCTGACCAGCGGTTGCGCTTTTCGGGATTCGCTGCGTGCTGAAGATACAACTGAGACAATGCCCCGTGCTCAACATCCTGCTAGTTACTTTCCCCTTCTTTGCTCTCGTGCTGGCCGGTTTTTTGGCTGCGCGTCGGCGAATGCTGCCGCTTGAAGCCATTCCGGGGCTGAACGGTTTTGTGCTGTTTTTCGCCCTGCCGGCCATGCTCTACCGCTTTGGTTCCACCACGCCCATTGCGCAGTTGCTCGACGCGTCGGTGGCGGGGGTCTACCTGCTGTGCGCGCTGATCATGGTGGGTTTCGCTGTGCTCATGACGCTGAACAGTCGCATACGCTGGAACGACGCTTCGCTGGGCGCGCTGGTGGCGGCGTTTCCCAACACCGGCTTCATGGGAGTACCGCTGTTGGCCGCGTTGCTGGGGCCGCAGAGCGTGGGTCCGGTGATCGTGCTGATCGTGGTGGACATGGTCATCACCAGTTCGTTGTGTGTGGCGCTCTCGCGGCTGGACGAGGGCGAGGGTCACGGTGTCGCGGCCATGCTGAACGCAGGCAAAAAAGCCCTGCGCGGCGTGGTGTCCAACCCCATGCCCTGGGCCATTTTGCTGGGTGCTGCGGCGTCCGCTGCCAGTTTCACGCTGCCGGGCCCGGTTGAAAAAACGGTGTGGCTGCTGGCCGATGCGGCCTCGCCGGTGGCGCTGTTCACCATTGGCGCGGTACTGGCGCGCTCGCAAATGCAGTCCAACCACCCCATGCCGCTGAGCGACTATGTGCCGGTGGCGCTCATGAAACTGCTGCTGCACCCGCTGCTGGTGCTGCTGGTGGGCCTGGCGGCCATTCAGATGGGCGTGCCGCTGGACCGCTTTGCCCTCACGGTGATGGTGTTGGTGTCGGCCCTGCCCAGCGCCAGTAACGTGTCGCTGCTGGCTGAGCGCTTGGGCGCCGACAACGGGCGCATCGCCCGCATCATCTTGGTCACCACCGTGGCCGCGTTCTTCACGTTTTCGGGTGCGGTGTCGCTGATGACGTAGGCCTATAGCTAATGGCTATTGATTGTCTGGTAACAATTGGTTTGTCAAATTCACCTGCGGCGCCTACAGTGGGGGTTCAGTTACTTGCAGGAACCCCGCCATGAACACCCCGAACACCGCCCACGCCATCGAAGCCTTTGTGGCCGACTGTGTGGAACGTTTGGCTGCGCTGGCCCTGGCAAGCTGAACCGTTTGTTCAACCCACCGGAGACCCACCATGAGCAACCCCAACACCGAAGCCAAGTGCCCGTTCCACGCCGCCGCAGGCGCACGCGCCACGCAAGGCGCGCAGTCCAACGCCGACTGGTGGCCCAACCAGCTGAACCTGGGCATCTTGCACCAGCACGCCCCCGCGTCCAACCCCATGGACCCGGGCTTTGACTACGCCGAAGCCTTCAAAACACTGGACTATCCCGCGCTCAAAGCCGACCTGGTGGCGCTGATGACCGACAGCCAAGACTGGTGGCCCGCAGACTGGGGCCACTATGGCGGCCTGTTCATCCGCATGGCCTGGCACAGCGCCGGCACCTACCGCACGGCGGATGGCCGGGGCGGCGCGGGCACCGGCAACCAGCGCTTTGCGCCCATCAACAGCTGGCCCGACAACGGCAACCTGGACAAAGCCCGCCGCCTGCTCTGGCCCATCAAACAAAAATACGGCAACGCCATTTCGTGGGCCGACTTGTACATCTTGGCGGGCAACGTGGCGATGGAATCCATGGGCTTCAAAACATTTGGCTTTGCCTGTGGCCGGGCTGACATCTGGCAGCCCGAAGAAGACATTTACTGGGGCGCCGAAGCCGAATGGCTGGCCACCAGCGACAAGGCCAACAGCCGTTACAGCGGCAACCGCGACCTAGAAAACCCGCTGGCTGCCGTACAAATGGGCCTGATCTACGTGAACCCCGAAGGCCCAGACGGCAACCCCGACCCGCTGCTCTCGGGCCACGATGTGCGCGAAACCTTTTTGCGCATGGCCATGAACGACTATGAAACCGTGGCCCTGGTGGCGGGCGGTCATACCTTCGGCAAAGCCCACGGCGCGGGCGACCCCAAGCTGGTCGGCCCCGAACCCGAGGCCGCGCCCATGGAAGCCATGGGTTTTGGCTGGATCAACGCCCTGGGCAAAGGCCACAGCGAGCACACCACCACCAGCGGCATTGAAGGCGCCTGGAAACCCAACCCCACCACCTGGGACATGGGTTACTTCAAGGTGTTGCTCCAGTACGACTGGGAACTGGTCAAGAGCCCATCGGGCGCACACCAGTGGCTGGCCAAAGACGTCGCCGAAGAAGACATGATTCCCGACGCGCATGTGCCCGGCGTGAAGCACCGCCCCATGATGACCACCGCCGACCTGTCGCTCAAGTTCGACCCGGCCTACGAGAAAATCTCGCGCCACTTTGCAGCCAACCCGGACGAGTTCGCCGATGCCTACGCCCGCGCCTGGTTCAAACTGACCCACCGAGACATGGGCCCGAAAAGCCTGTACCTTGGCCCTGAAGTGCCCGCCGAAGACCTCATCTGGCAAGACCCGGTGCCCGCTGTGGCCCACCCGTTGATCGGTGCCGAAGACATCGCCGCGCTCAAGGCGCAGGTGCTGGCCTCGGGCTTGACGGTGGCTGAACTGGTGTCCACCGCCTGGGCCTCGGCCTCCAGCTTCCGGGGCTCTGACAAGCGCGGCGGCGCCAACGGGGCACGCATCCGTTTGGCCCCGCAGAAAGACTGGGAAGCCAACCAGCCCGAACAACTCGCCAAGGTGCTGGCCGTGCTGGAAGGCATTCAGACCGCCTTCAACGCCGCGCAAACCGACGGCAAGCAGGTGTCGCTGGCCGACTTGATCGTGTTGGCCGGGAGCGCCGCTGTCGAAGCTGCTGCGGCAGCCGCAGGTCACGCTGTTGAAGTGGGCTTTGCCCCGGGCCGCACCGACGCCAGCCAAGCGCAGACCGATGTGGAATCGTTCAGCGTGATGGAGCCGGTGGCCGATGGCTTCCGCAACTACCGCAAGAAAGCCTATAGCGTGGCGCCCGAAGAAATGCTGCTCGACAAAGCGCAGCTGCTCACCCTGAACGCGCCGGAAATGACGGTGCTGGTCGGTGGCTTGCGGGTGTTGGGCGCCAACGTGGGCGGCAGCCCACACGGTGTGTTCACCCAGCGCCCCGGCCAGTTGAGCAACGATTTCTTCGTCAACCTGGTCGATATGTCCACCGCCTGGAAGCCGGTCGGCGACAACGCCTACGAAGGCCGCGACCGCAAAACCGGTGCCGTGAAATGGACCGCCACCCGCGTAGATTTGGCCTTCGGCTCCAACTCGCAGTTGCGAGCCTTGGCCGAGGTGTACGCCCAAAACGACGGCCAAGCCAAGTTCGTGCGCGACTTCGCCGCTGCTTGGACCAAGGTGATGAACTTGGACCGGTTTGACTTGAAGTGATGTGAGGCCAACGCCCCGCGCTGCGCGCGGTGGCTGCTGCACCCGCCCCCGCAGCTTCGGCTCCGGGGGCTTTTTTGCGCCCAGGGCCGGCGGAGGATGTCGCAGGCAGAAGCACAAATGGAACGACCACCCTCAGGTGGCCGTGATGTGCCGCCTGTTATCTCGCAGGCGTAAGGCACAGTTGCATTGTGTGGGGGGCTTGTGACGGGGCTGTGACACCCGCCCCGGCGCAGCGGCCCCGTGTGGCGCGTCTCAAATCGCCAGCGGGTCCACGTCCACCGCAAAGCGAATCAACCCACGTGCCTCGGGCAGGCTGCGGCATTGCAGCAGCACCGGTTGCCAGGCCGACAAAAAGCGTTGCAGCGCGCCGCGCGAAGCGGCTTCCACCAGCAACTGGGCGCGTTCCACATTGGCCACGCGCTGAATGGTGAGCGGCACCGCCGGGTACAGCGTGATCTGGTCGCGGTAGGGCAGGCCCTGGCTGTGCTCGGCGGCGCCATTCAAAAACGCTTGCGCGGCAGCCTGCGTGCGGGCGTCGGCTCGCAGCAGGGCCTGAAAACCATAGGGCGGCATGCCAGCTTGGGCGCGCTCGGTCTGTTTCTCGGCGTCACAGGCCGGGGAGTCGTGTTTTTTCAGGGTAGCTATCAGCGGGAGCTGCGGGTACCAGGTCTGCACCCACATTTCGCTGGCTGCGCTGTGGGCTGCGTCGCGCCCGGCACGGCCTGCCGCTTGCATCAGCAAAGCAAACAGGCGCTCGGGTGCACGGTAGTCGCTGGCAAACAGGGCGCTGTCGGCGTTCACGCTGGCCACCAGGGTGATGCGCCGAAAGTCGTGTCCCTTGGCAATCATTTGCGTGCCCACCAACACATCCACCGCGCCGCTGTGCATGGTGGCCAGTTGCACTTCCAGGCTGCCTTTGAGCCGGGTCGAGTCGGCGTCCATGCGGGCCACGCGGGCGGGACCGCCGTCGGGCCGGGTCACATCGGCCAGCAGAGTGCTCAGGTGTTCTTCAATTTGTTCGGTGCCGCGACCTACGGGGGCAATGTCTAGGTTGCCGCAGTCGGGGCAGGCGCGCGGCACGCGCTCGGTGAAACCACAGTGGTGGCAGCGCAGGGTGCGGTCGAGTTTGTGGAACACGCGGTAGGCGCTGCAATGCGCGCAGGCGCTTTTCCAGCCGCAGTCGTGGCAGGCCAGCACCGGGGCATAGCCGCGCCGGTTCAGCAGCACCATGCACTGCTCGCCGCGTGTGATGCGCTCGGCCATGGCGGCCACCAGCGGCGGCGCCAGCACCGCGCCCTTGGGCTGGTGGTTCATGTCCACCAAGCGCAGGCGCGGCAGCGCCCCACCACCCACCCGTCCGGGCATGGCTAGGCGCAGGTAGCGGCCTTGCTCCGCCGCGTGCCAGCTCTCCAGCGACGGCGTCGCCGAGCCCAGCAGCACCTGGCAACGCAAATTTATGTCAGTTTCGGCACCCGCACCCGGACCTGTAGCTGCACCCGTTCCCGCCTCCACTCCCTCTCCCGCGCGCGGGAGAGGGCCGGGGTGAGGGTCTCCCGCACGCCAAGCAGGCACTGCCCGCAACGCCTCCGTCTCCACCTTCGCCCGGTACACCGCCAAGTCGCGCGCCGAATAGCGAGCGCCTTCCTGGCTTTTGTAGCTGGGGTCGTGTTCCTCGTCCACCACCATCAGGCGCAGCCCTGGCATGCTGGCCAACACGGCCATGCGCGTGCCCAACACCACGCGCGCGGCACCGGTGTGCGCCGCCAGCCAACTGTTCAGGCGCTGCGGCGGCGTCATGCCGCTGTGCAGACACACCACCGCGTCGGCACCGTACAGCGGCTCGAAGCGCTCGCGAAAGCGCGCCTCCAGCTGCGGCGTGAGGTTGATCTCGGGCACCATCACCATCACTTGGGTGGGCGCCTCGCCCTCGGGTGTGGTGGTGTCCAGCACCTTGCG
>JAUXXN010000550.1 GCA_030684755.1 Hydrogenophaga sp. | reverse complement strand
CCGTGGCGCTCGCGCACCCGGGCATAGTGGCCGGTGGCAATCTTCTCGGCCCCCAGGCGCATGGCGTGGTCCAGAAAGGCTTTGAACTTGATCTCGGCGTTGCACAAAATGTCGGGGTTGGGCGTGCGCCCGGCGGCGTATTCGCGCAAAAACTCGGCAAACACCCGGTCTTTGTATTCGGCGGCAAAGTTGACGTGCTCAATCTCAATGCCGATCACATCGGCCACCGAGGCCGCGTCCACGAAGTCGATGTTGGACGAGCAAAACGCGCTGTTGTCGTCGTCTTCCCAGTTTTTCATGAAGATGCCGATGACCTCGTAGCCCTGTTGCTTGAGCAGGTACGCGCTCACCGCAGAGTCCACACCGCCGCTTAGGCCCACCACCACACGTTGCTTGTTTGTCATGGGCCGGATTATCCCAGCGGGGGCCGCGTTCGCCCGCCTGCTGGGTCAGCGCGTGGGCACCACCGCTACCGGCTGATGCCGGTTTTCTGATCCGACAGTTCAAGAATGTATAGTTTGGCGGCTGTGGCAGGCACCGTAGCCCGCCAGCAATCACGGAGAAATGTCATGGGTCTCATTCAGGCGGTGGCGGGTTCGGTCGGCGGTGCGTTGGCCGACCAGTGGAAAGACTTCTACACCGTACCGAGCGGGCTGTCGGCAACGGCGGCGCTGTTCGCTGCCGTGCCGCAAGGAACCAATGCCGGTCGTGGCTCCAACACCAAGGGTTCCTCGAACATCATCACCAACGGATCGAAGATCGTGGTGCCCGAGGGCTACGGGCTGCTGCTGTTCCAGGCGGGTGCGGTCACAGGCTTCGTGGCCGAGCCGGGCGGCTACGAATGGCGATCAAACGACCTCAATTCCAAGTCGATTTTTGCGGGCGACGGCCTTGTCGATTCGCTGGTCTGGCAAAGCTGGGAGCGCTTCAAGTTTGGCGGCCAGCCGGGTTCGCAGCAGGTCGCGTTTTTCGTGTCGCTGAAAGAGCTGCCGAACAACCGCTTTGGCACGCAATCTGAAATCTATTGGGACGACGGTTTCTTGAACACGCAGGTGGGCGCGGTGACGCGCGGTTCCTACACCTTGAAAATCGTCGATCCGATTCTGTTTGTGAAGAACTTCGTGCCGGCCGCCTACCTACAGCCCGGTCAGGTGTTCGATTTCACCGACCTCGACAACGCCGCTGCCGGCCAGCTTTTCAACGAAGTCATTGGCTCGCTCGCGCCGGCTTTCAGCCTGTACACGAACGAGCCGGGCAAGCGCAACCGCATCACCCGGCTGCAGCAAGATTCGGTGGGCTTTGCGCAGAGCCTGTCCAGTGCGGTGGAAAGCGCTTACCAGTGGAAGGCCGATCGCGGCCTGGCCATCGTCAAGACCGCGATTGTCTCCATTGAATACGACGCGAACACGCGCGAACTGCTCACGAAGGTGCAGCGAGCCGATGCGCTGTCAGGTGCGCGCGGCAATTCCAACCTGCAGGCCAGTGTGGCTTCGGGTATTCAGTCGGCGGGCGAAACCGGCGGCGCGGCCGGTGTCATGGGTCTGGGTATGGCCACCGGCATGCTCGGCGGTATCGGCAACTTGCAGCAACCCGTTGCGCCACCCGCGCCCGTGGCACCCGCCGCAGAAGACCCGCTGGTCAAATTGAAAAGGGCCAAAGAGGCGCTCGATCTGGGCCTCATCACGCAGGCCGATTACGACGCTGTCAAAGCCAAGGTGTTGGGCCTCTGACCGTTGAACGGAGCCAACGTGTCCAACCCCCACGTTCCTTCGCAGGGTCCTCAGGTCAACGGTCCGGGGTCTCCGCAGCAGGTACCGCCGCCACCGGGCAGTTTCCCGATCGACCCGGCGACCCTGCCTGCGGCCATCCGCGATGAGCTGCTGGCGCCCGATCCGGTCGCCATCAACACCTCCGCCGAAGAGCTCAAGGATGGCCTGAACCGTTGCCCAAAATGCGGCGCCACCGAGGTTCGGCACAAACCTGGCACCGACCTGCTGGTCTGCCTGTACTGCCGCAACGAATGGCACGGCGAGCGGGTCGAAGAGGCATTCGGTTTCGGCGAGGGCATCGACCAGCTCAAGGGCACGGTTATCGCGTCCGGCGCGCAGAACATCGCAGCCGACGCCGCCAGCCTGATGAGCTTCAAATGCGCGGGCTGCGGGGCCGAGGTCACGGTCAACACCGAAAGCGCCATGACCGCGCGTTGTCACTGGTGTCGGCACGTCTTCGGCGTCAATGAGCAGGTGGCCAACGGTGCGGTGCCCGATGCCATATTGCCTTTCCGCATCAAAAAAGACGACGCGGTCGCGCGCATCCGCCAGTTCGTGGACAAACGCCGCCTGTTCGCGCTCAAGGCCTTCAAGGACCAGTTCACGCCCGACAACGTCACCTGCGTCTACCTGCCGTACATGATCGTTGACATCAATGCGAGCGCAGACGTGGCCGGTAAGGCCGAGATCGAGACGCGCCGCTACACGCGGGGCAACGGCAAAGACAAAAAGACCTATTACGACGCCGACGTTTACCAGGTCCAGCGGCATGTGGACTTCACCGTGGACGACCTGCCCATGGAGTCCGCATCCAGCCGCCGCAACCTGGACACGCGCACCAACACCAACAACATCATCAATACGATCTTGCCGTTCGACACCAAGAACGCGGTGAAGTGGAACGCGTCGTATCTGGTCGGTGTCACGTCGGAAAAGCGCAACTTGGATGTGGCCCATCTGCTTCCGCATCTAGAGGACCAGGTGCTGTCGATCGCCCGCGCCCAGGTGGTGGCATCGGTGAACCGCTACGACCGAGGCGTGCGCTGGGAGCAGGAGCAGCTCAGCGTGCACGGCACACGCTGGGTGTCGATGTACCTGCCCGTGTGGCTGTATTCGTACCACCAGCCAGGCAAAAACGGCGGCCTGCTGCACTACATCGCGGTGAACGGCCGCACTGGCGAGACCATGGGCAGCGTTCCAGTGCAGCAGTGGAAGCTGCTGACGGCTGCCCTCGCTACCGGTACCTTTCTTGAGGCCATTGCACTCTGGGTGATAGGGAGTTCGTCATGAACGACGACGGCGCACTGTGGCTGCTTTTGTTGGGGCCAGCCGGTGCAACCGCCCTGTATTGGGCCTTGTACCGGTACTACCGCAACACCGACAAATCGCACACCTTCGAATACGAAACCAACGTCAAGGCAGAGCCTGTGACCGGTTCGGATCACAAAGTCAACGAGGTGAGGGGCACGCAACAGCCGCGCATCTCTGGCGACAATTTGCGGGATTACCGCAAGCGTGTGCGGCGCATCCAAAGCGATGGCAAAACCCGCTAGGCTGTTGAAAAAATCCATCGACGGGTTGCACAGAAAGGGTGCTCAAGCCCATCAAAAGGTTTGACGTCAATCTCCAAACCTCTCGAACCCACGCGGCAGGTCAATTCCTTACAGTCTTCTTCATCGCCGCCACAGCGCGGCACCGCCAAGAAAGACCACCATGCCCCGCCTGCCCGTCCTCTTCATCTCCCACGGTTCACCCACTTTCGCCATAGAGCCCGGCTTGGCCGGCCCGGCGCTCACTGCGCTGGGAAAAACCTTGCCGCGCCCAAAGGCCATCTTGGTGGTTTCTCCGCATTGGATGACGCGCGATCCGCGCGTGGCCGTCACGCCGCGCCCGAAAACGGTTCACGACTTTGGCGGTTTCCCGCCTGCGCTGTACCAGTTGCAATACCCTGCGCCCGGTGCGCCGGAGGTGGCGCAGCGAGCCATTGAACGGCTGCGCGCCGCCGGCTGGGCGGCAGAGGCCGATGCACAGTGGGGCTTGGACCACGGCGCCTGGGTGCCGCTGCTGTACCTGTTTCCGGGCGCCGATATTCCGGTGTTTCAGGTGTCGCTGCCCGCGCGGCTGGACGGCGCACGCGCCTACGCCTACGGCCAGGCGCTGGCACCGCTGGCGGACGAGGGCGTGTTGGTGATCGGTTCGGGCAGCTTGACGCACAACCTGTACGAGGTGCGCTTTGACGCGCCCGATGCGGCGGCTGAGACTTACGCGGTGGCGTTCGCGGCCTGGGTGAACGATGCGGTGACCGGGCGCGACCACGCTCGCCTACAGCAGACCATGGCGGTGGCGCCGCACGCGCAGCGCGCCCACCCCACGGCCGAGCATTTGTGGCCGCTGATGGTGGCGGCGGGCGCGGCGGGCGCCGATGTGCCTGCGCGGCGCATCGACGGCGGCATGACGCACGGCGTGTTGTCGATGGATGCGTTTGTGTTTGGTGGCGTTAGCGACTTTTCACCGAACTGACCTACATGCCGATGCAGGCCAGGGCCTGCATGGAAAGCGCTGCACCGCTCAGCCCAGCATGGCCTTCCACATACCGGTGCCCCAACTCATGGCTGCTGCACCAGAGCGTGCATTGTGCTCGGGGTCTACCGTGAACTTGAGTTTGGGTGGCTCGCCTGGCGATACGGTGGACGACACGTTGATGTTGATCGCTTCACTGTGCGTGACGTTGGCCCAGCAGATGCCCAGCGGCAAATCGACCGCGCCCGTGGCGACGACCGGGGTTTTGCCTGCGATGCGTTCGGCAATGGCCTCGGCCACTTGCTGGCCGCTGCCGAAAGCCACGTGTCCGCTCTTGGGCAGTGGCGTGCCCTGCGCATCACCAATCACGTAAATGCGGTCGTCGGCCTGGGTTTGAAAGCTGGGCAGTTTCACCGCAGCCCAGCGTTCGCCCAACCCGGCTTGGCGGATCAGCGCAGGCGCACGCATAGGCAGCACCAAGTTGGCGTGGGCAAAGGGAATGTCGCCGTCGGAGGTTTTGAGCTGACGCTTGCCCATGTCCACTGCGCGGATGTCTACGTTGGGCATGTATTCAATTTGTGCCGAATACAGGCTCTTCATACCGTTCAAGATCGGCTTGGAGATGGGCATGGGCATCGGGTTGGGGTTGGCATCCACGATGATGATCTTGCCTTTGGTGCCGCGCTGTTTCATCTGCTCGGCAATCAAAAAGGCACGCTCGTAGGGCGCGGGCGGGCAGCGGTAAGGCGGCTTGGGCGCGCTGATGACGAAGTTGCCTCCTTTGACAAGGAATTCGTCCACCTGCTGGCGCACCGCCATTTGCTCAAACGCCCGAAAACCCACAGGCAGTTGCGCACGGGCTTCGGCGTAGCCCTGGATGCTTTCTTCCATGTAGTCCACACCGAGCGAAAGCACCAGAAAGTCGTAGGGCAGGCGTTGCGTGCCCGTGACCACTTCGCGTTTGGTGCGGTCAATTTCCAGCACCCGTTCGCGCACACGGCGGGCACCGAGTTGGTCCACCCGGGCGTAGCTGCGCTGAAAGTCGCTGGCGGGCTGGAACCCCGCAATGAAATGTGCGCTCAGTGGGCACGACATAAAGGATTCGTTGGGCTCGACCAAGGTGACATCGGCTGCGCCAGCGGCCAACAAGCCGCGAACCGCACCCAGGCCACCCCAGCCGCCACCGACCACCACCACACGCGGTTTGGCGTTGCCACCGATCGCGGCACAGCCGGTGGCGAGGGCGGCCACGCCAAGGGCGGTGGCCTGTAGGACATGGCGGCGGGAAGTGACCGGTACGGACATAGCGAATTCCTCATAAAAAATACTGAACGGGGTAGGGTTAATGTTATGGGTGCGAAAAATGGGAGGACAGCGGACAAACCCGTAGGCGCTTGTGCGTCCGATGGGCGCAGTGAGCCATTGATCTGTTTCTCGCCGCTGGGTACAGCGCCGAGGCGGATGCAAAACTTGTACGAGGTGCGTTTGGACGGTGGCATGACCCATGGCGTGCTGTCACCGTTGTTTCACACGCTTGAAATACGCTGCTCTGTGCCGGACGTTGACGCTTGCAACCTAGGCGCCGGCGCGCTCCTGAGAACGTCCTGGGGCGGACCACTGTCACACACCCTTCAATGCACCCCCGAAAGCGAGTCCCCATGAAAAGCCCCCTGTCCAAGATCGTTCTGGCCACGTTGATGCTGGCCGCTGGCGCCGCGCAGGCGCAAGACAGCAAGACAGCAAGACCCTGCGCCTGCTCACCTGGGGCGGTTATGCGCCCAAAGACGTGGTGGAGCAGTTCACCCAAGAGACCGGGTTCAAGGTCGAGGTGACCAATTCCAACAACGAGGAAATGATCTCCAAGCTGCGCGCCACCGCTGGCGCCGGCTTTGACCTGGCCCAGCCCAGCCAGGACCGCATCACCGGCCCACAGGCCGAGTTCAAGATCTACAAGGCGCTTGACATGAGCAAGGTCAAAGCCGATCTGTTCATCCCGTCCATGCTGGATGCCACCAAGAAAAACACCAGCACCGGCGGCGCGGTGTATGGCCTGCCGCACATCTGGGGCACCGACGGACTGGTGGTCAACACCAAGACCTCCAAAGCCACCGACTACGCCGACCTGTGCGCCGCCGAAAACGCGGGCAAGGTCAGCATGCGCCTGAAGCGCCCCACGCTGATTGCCATGGCGTTTGCTTCCGGCAAAGACCCGTTTGCGCTCTACAGCAACCCCAAGGCCTACGGCGCGCTGATGGACGACATGGGCAAGAAGCTGATCGAGTGCAAGAAGAACGTGAAGTTTTACTGGGACGGCAAAGACCAGTTGCTGGCCGGCATCCGCTCGGGTGAACTGACCACCGCCATGATGTGGGACACCGGCGGCTGGGAGCTCAACAAAGCCAATCCTGACGTGAAGTTCATCGCTCCCAAGTCGGGCGCGCTGGGTTGGGTGGACACCTTCGCCATACCCGCCAAAGGCCGCAACGACGCAGCCGCCTACGCCTGGATTAATTTCGTGATGAAACCCGAGATCGCCGCCAAGGTGGCGTCTTCTGCCGGCAACTTCACCGCTTCCAAGGGCGCTGACCAGATGATGGACCCGGTGCTCAAGAAGCAGTTCGCCGACAGCTTCCCTGAAGCCGCGCTGAAGAACATCAAGTGGTACCCGGCCGTGCCCGCCGGTCTGGAAGACATCGAAGGTCGCGTGCTCGACCGTGTCAAAGCCGCCAAGTAAACGGTGGCTTCCGCTTCCATGCCCGCCAGCCCGGCGGGCAGCCCTGCCAGCACTTCTGATCTCGACATCCGCGCCGTGAGCAAACGCTACGGTGCGTTTGTTGCGGTGGACGACCTGAGTTTCCAGGTGCGGCGGGGTTCCTTTTTTTCCATCCTCGGGCCTTCGGGCTGCGGTAAGACCACGCTGCTGCGCATAGTGGCAGGCTTCATTGAGCCCGATGCGGGCGATACCGTGATCAAGGGCACGTCCATGCGCGGCGTGCCGCCCAACCGGCGCCCGGTGAACATGGTGTTCCAGCACCTGGCGCTGTTTCCCATGATGAGCGTGGGCGAAAACATCGCTTACGGGCTGGAGCGGCGCGGCATCAAGAGCGCCATGGCCAAAGCCAGGGTCACCGACATGCTCCGGCGCGTGGGCCTGCCGGGCAGCGAGGGCAAGCGCATCGACCAGCTCTCGGGCGGGCAAAAGCAGCGTGTGGC
>JAUXXN010000543.1 GCA_030684755.1 Hydrogenophaga sp. | reverse complement strand
GTTCACGCGAACATCTCCCTCGCCCATCAGCGCCAGCGTCATGTGCGACAGCGGCGCCAAGTCGCCCGAGGCGCCTACAGAGCCTTTGACTGGAATGCGCGGCACGATGCCCGCGTTGAGCACCGCCAGCAGGGTGTCGATGACGACGGGACGCACGCCGGAGAAACCGCGCGCAAGGCTGGCGGCTTTCATCACCATCACCAGGCGCACGGTGGCGTCGCTCATGGGTTCGCCGGTGCCCACCGAGTGCGACAGGATGAGGTTGCGTTGCAGCAGCTCCAACTGGTCGTCGGGGATGCGGGTTTTGGCCAGTTTGCCAAATCCGGTGTTGATGCCGTAGGCGGCGTCTTTCTTTTCGACGATGCGCTGGATGGCCGCCGCTGAGCTTTGGATGCCATCAAGGGCGGTGGGTGGCAACGAAGCCTGGACAGGACCGCTCCAGACGGAGCGCAGGTGGGCCAGGCTCATGTGGCCGGGCATCAGGGTCAGGGGTGTGTAGGCGCAAGGGTTCATGGTGACGATCCTGGGGGAAACAGATGGGAAATGAGGGGCAAAAATGGTCACGGCGTGCGGCCATGGCTATCCGCAGGGTCCGTGTGCCCTGGTGAAGCGCAAAAGGGCTTCGGTGGTGGTGGGGTGCATGGTTCAGCTTTCGGAGATGAGGCAGCGTCGCGCGGCCACAAAGGCCCGCTCTGCGGACTCGCGCAGCGCGTGGTGCCCGGCTTGCACGCGCATGTGCCCGCCTACCCACACGCTGTGAACAGCCGATGTGCGGTGGCTGGCGAAGACGTGGGCCGACAGCATGTCGGGGGCGCTCAGGCCCTCCAGCGCCAGGTGTTGGGCGTCCAGGGCCACCTGGTCGGCCTGCTGGCCCACGGCCAAGCCGGGCGTGGTGTCTGGCCCGCAGCGGCCGCTGGCCTGGTTTCCTCCGGCCACGGCCTGCAGCGTCATGGCGGTGGCGACCTGGGGCTGGCTGTTGCTGGCCAGCACGTTGCGCTGGCGCCGCAGCAGGCGCTGGCCGTATTCCAGCAGCAGCAGTTCTTCAGCGGCGTTGACCGTGGCGTGGCTGTCGGAGCCCACACCCCAGGCGCCTCCGTGCGACAACCAGCGCGGCATGTCGAAGAAACCATCGCCCAAGTTGGCTTCGGTGCTGGGGCAGATGCCCGCCACGGCGCCGCTGTGTGCGGCGCGTTGGTACTCGATGTCGTTCATGTGGGTGGCGTGCACCAGGCACCAGCGCGGGTTCACGTCGGCGTGGTCCAGCAGCCATTGCACCGGGCGCTGGCCGCTCCAGGCCAAGCACGCATCGACCTCGCCGGTTTGCTCGGCAATGTGGATGTGAATGGGGGCCGTGGCATCGATGGCATCAAGCCCGGCCAATGCCTCGCGCAGGCTGTCGGGTGGCACCGCGCGCAGGGAGTGCGGTGCCAGGCCCAGGCGGGCGCCCTGTGCGTCGCACCCGGGTTTCAAACGCTCCAGCAGGCGCAGCATGTTGTCGGTGCTGCGAACAAAGCGCCGCTGCCCTTCGGTGGGCGGGGTGTTGCCAAAGCCGCTGCTTTGGTACAGCACGGGCAGCAGCGTGATGGCGATGCCTGCGGTCTGCGCTGCACGCAGCAGGCGCAGTGCCAGCTCGGCATCGTCGGCGTAGGGTGTGCCGCTCGGGTCGTGGTGCAGGTAATGGAATTCACACACCTGGGTGTAGCCCGCTTCGAGCATTTCGATGTAAAGCCAGGTGGCCAATGCTTGGAGCTGGTCGGGCGTGAGCTTCGAGGCGAAGCGGTACATCAGTGTGCGCCAGCTCCAGAAACTGTCCTGGGCTTCGCCCCGGTACTCGGTCAGGCCCGCAAAGGCGCGCTGAAAGGCGTGGGAATGCAGGTTGGGCAGCCCAGGCAAAACAGGCCCCGGGGCTTGGGGCACGCCGGGTGGCGCAGAGCTGTTGGCTTGCACCTCGGTGAGCTGGCCTTGGGTGTTCCACCTCAGCAGCACGTTGGTGGCCCAACCGGTGGGCAGCAAAGCATCTGGCGCGAAAAGGGTGTTTTTCATGGGTGTGTTGGGTTCAGCGCGTGGCAATACGGCCTTGGCGCACCACCGCACGCACAGGACGGTGGCCAAACCAGTAGGCCAGTTCGGCGGCATCGGCGACGTTCCAGAGCACGAAATTGGCGGGTCTTCCCACGCCCAGCGTGCCATGGGTTTCTTGCAGTCCCAGCGCGCGGGCGGCGTGGCAGGTGATGCCTGCGAGGGCTTCCGGTACGGTCAGGCGAAACAGCGTGCAGGCCATGTTGGCCATGAGCAGCAGGCTCAGGGCGGGGGAGGTGCCGGGGTTGTGGTCGGTGCTCACCGCCATGGGCACACCGGCGTCGCGCAGCGCCTGGATGGGTGGCAGGTGGGTGTCGCGCAGCGTGTAGTAAGCACCGGGCAGCAGCACGGCCACCGTGCCGGCCTGCTTCATGGCGGCAATGCCTTCGTCGCTGAGGTGCTCGATGTGATCGCACGACAGGGCACCGTAGCGCGCCGCCACTGCGGCACCGCCCATATCGGAGAGCTGTTCGGCGTGCAGCTTGACGGGCAGGCCCAGCGCTTTGGCGGCCTGGAACACCTGCTCGGTTTGTGCCAGCGAAAAGCCGATGCGTTCGCAGAACACGTCCACCGCATCGACCAAGCCCTCGTCGGCGAGGGTGGGAAGCATTTGCTGGCACACCAGGTCGATGTAGTCTTGGCTGCGGTGGGCGTATTCGGGGGGCAGGGCGTGCGCGCCTAAAAAGGTGGTGCGCACCGTAACACCGTAGGCTTCGCCCAGGCGGCGTGCCACGCGCAGTTGTTTGCGTTCGTGTTCGAGCGCGAGGCCGTAGCCCGATTTGATTTCGATGGCGCACACGCCTTCGGCCAACAGCGCTTCCAGTCTTCCCGCTGCCAAGGCGAAGAGGGTGTCCTCGTCGGCCTCGCGGGTTGCGCGCACGCTGGCGACAATGCCGCCACCGGCCTGGGCCACGGCTTCGTAGCTGGCACCGGCCAGGCGCATGGCGAATTCATTGGAGCGCTGACCGCCATAGACCAGGTGGGTGTGGCAGTCCACCAGACCGGGTGTGAGCAGTGCGCCCCCACCGTTGAACCGAGGCAGGTCGGCGTAAGTGGCGGGCAAGGCGCTGGTGGCGCCGATCCAGGCGATCTGACCCTGTTGCACCACCAGACTGATGTCGGTCGCTTGGATGGCAGCGTCGGCGAGTGCGCCTGGCATGGGCCGCAGGTGCTCCCATACGCCGTCGGCACTGGGCAGTGGAGGTAACGGGGTCGGCGGACTTGTGATGGCATGCATGTCAATCTCCGCTGTGCAATTGCACCCATACCAGAGCGGCATCGGTATCGGTGTCGGTGTCGTGCGGTAGGGCTTGGCCGCCGTATGGGGTGCCGTCCCACCACAAGCCCTGGCCGGGCGTGCAAGTGGGTGCGCCGGGCAGTTGCCAGCGGCCTTTCAACACCATCAGCAGTCCGCGCGGGGTGGTCGGCAGCGTGGTCGCTGCATGCAGCACATGCACCTCCGAGCGCAACTGGCTGCGCCGCGTCATCACGTTGAAGTCGGTGGACGCTCCACCGATCAGCGTGCAATGCATGGCCACATCGCCTGCAAACCGAAACGGCACATGGGGTTTATCCAGCTGGTGCGGTGCGCCGCTGGCCGGTTGCAGCTCAACCCCATCGCCGTCGAGCAACATGATGGTGCGGTCCACCCCCGCAAAAGCGGAGAAGGGCCCAGACTGCGCGATGGTTGCAATGCTCACGCGCCAGTCGAAATTGTCCAAACCCGCTCCATGGGGGCAGCACACGATTTCTCGGGTGTTTCCTACGCCGTTTTTCCAGGGCGTGGGCACCCGCGTTGCGGTGTCAAATCGCTCCAACATGGCTCAGCGAATCATGGGCAGCTTGAGGCCCTGTTTTTTCGCGGTCGCTATGGCCAGTTCATAGCCTGCATCGGCGTGGCGCATCACGCCCGAGCCGCAGTCGTTCACCAGTACACGGGCCAGGCGTTCGGCGGCGGCGTCGGTGCCGTCGGCCACGATCACCATGCCCGAGTGCTGCGAGTAACCCATGCCCACGCCGCCGCCGTGGTGCAGGCTGACCCAGCTGGCGCCGCCAGCGGTGTTGAGCAGGGCATTGAGCAGCGGCCAGTCGCTCACGGCATCGGTGCCGTCTTTCATGGCCTCGGTCTCGCGGTTGGGGCTGGCCACCGATCCGGTGTCCAGGTGGTCGCGGCCAATCACGATGGGGGCTTTCAGCTCACCGTTTTTCACCATCTCGTTGAAGGCCAGACCGGCGATGTGGCGTTCGCCCAGGCCCAGCCAGCAGATGCGTGCGGGCAGGCCCTGAAAGGCGATGCGCTCGCGTGCCATGTCGAGCCAGCGGTGGGTGTGGTGGTTGTTCGGGAACAGTTCCTTGATCTTGGCGTCGGTTTTGTAGATGTCTTCCGGATCGCCCGAGAGTGCGACCCAGCGGAACGGGCCTTTGCCTTCGCAGAACATGGGGAGGATGGAGGCCGGCACGAAGCCGGGGAAATCAAACGCGTTGCTCACGCCCTGGTCGAAAGCAACTTGGCGGATGTTGTTGCCGTAGTCCACGGTAGGGATGCCCATGGTCTGGAAATCGAGCATGGCTTGCACGTGCACCGCGCAGCTCTGGGCGGCCTCGGCGGTGAGGTGGGCGTGTTGCGCTGGGTCTTGTTGCGCGGCCTTCCATTGCGCCACGTTCCAGCCCACCGGCAGGTAACCGTTGATGAGATCGTGTGCCGAGGTCTGGTCGGTCACCAGGTCGGGCCGGACGCCACCGGCTTTGGCCCGCTTGACCAGCTCAGGCAGCACCTCAGCCGCGTTGCCCAGCAGGGCGATAGAGACCGCTTCTTTCTTCGCGGTGTGTTCTTGGATCAGCTCCAGCGCATGGTCGATGTCGCGCGCCTGCTTGTCCACGTAACGCGTGCGCAGGCGGAAGTCGATGCTGCTTTGCTGGCACTCGATGTTGAGCGAACAGGCACCGGCCAGCGTGGCGGCCAGCGGCTGGGCGCCGCCCATGCCGCCCAGACCGGCGGTGAGAATCCAGCGGCCTGACCAGGGCGAATGCGACTGTGCGCCGGGCCGCCCCAAGCCAGTCGCGCTCCCCTCGGGGGACAGGTCGCCGCTTGCGGCGGCCAAGGGGCCGACATCACCGTAATGTTGTTTGCCGGCTTCGACGAAGGTTTCAAACGTGCCCTGCACGATGCCCTGGCTGCCGATGTAGATCCAGCTGCCAGCGGTCATCTGGCCGTACATGAACAGGCCCTTGCGGTCGAGTTCGTTGAAGTGTTCCCAGTTGGCCCATTTGGGCACCAGGTTGCTGTTGGCGATCAGCACGCGTGGGGCGTTGCTGTGGGTCTTGAACACGCCGACCGGCTTGCCCGACTGCACCAGCAGGGTCTCGTCTTCGTTCAGGTCTTTGAGCGAGGCCAAGATTTGATCGAAACAGGCCCAGTCGCGTGCTGCGCGGCCAATGCCACCGTAAACCACGAGGTGCTGCGGGTTCTCGGCCACCTCGGGGTCGAGGTTGTTCTGGATCATGCGGTAGGCGGCCTCAGCGACCCAGTTCTTGCAGGTCAGCGTGTTGCCGCGCGGGGCACGGATGACGCGGGTGGGGTCGAGGCGGGGGTCGGTCTGGGTGTTCATGGGTTCTTTCCTGGGGTCGATGGCGGCGCTGGTTGGCGATATGGCTTTACAGATTTTCTTTTTTTGTCTGTATATGTATATACAACTTTATCTGATCATAATCCGCGTTGTCAATACCAACGCTTCGGTTGACACCTTGGTACAAACCCGATGACAAACCGTCAAATTCCCCTGTCCGCTCCAGATACCGACGACCGCTTGCCCGCCTACCAACGGGTGAAGCAGCATGTGCTGCAACAGATTCAGAGTGGTACGTGGCTGGAAGGTGAGGCGATTCCGGGTGAAGAGGCGTTGGCACGGGAGTTCGGTGTGTCGCGCATGACGGTGAATCGCGCCATTCGCGAACTGAGCGACGAGCAGATCGTGGAACGTGTGCAGGGCTCGGGTACCTATGTTGCGCAACAAAAGTACCAGGCGACCTTGGTCGAGATTCGCAACATTGCCGAAGAAATTGCTTCGCGCGGCCATGTGCACCGCAGCGAGTTGCACAAGCTCGAACGCACCAAAGCAGGCGAGTCGATGGGGCGCCAGTTTGGATTGAAGGCTGCGCAGTGGCTGTTCCATTCGGTGGTGGTGCACTTCGAGAACGGGGAGCCGATTCAGGTAGAAGACCGATACGTCAACCCAACGGTCGCGCCCGACTACCTGCAGATGGACTTCAACAGCCAGACGCCCAATGCCTACCTGATGCGGGTGGCGCCACTGCAGGGTGTGCGTTTCGTCATCGAGGCTTGTCGGCCACCGCGCGACGTCGCAGAAATGCTGCACATGCCACCCGAAGAAGCCTGTCTGGTGCTGCGTCGGCAGACGCAGTCGCAGGGTCAGGTGGCGTCGGTGGCTGCGATGTGGCACCCGGCTGCGCGCTACCGGTTCACGGGCAGTTTTTGAGCGTCGGGGCCATTGGCGTCAAGAACGAGCGAGTGTCGCCATTCGAGACATGCTCAGCAGCCACCAGCAGGAGCAGCGCTCTGCGAATCACATGGCTTTGAAAAGCGCCGCGTAGAGCCGACTCACAGCCTGGGTTTCGCTGCGTCCGCGCAGGCTCAGGTGCAACTGACCTGCTTCGTTGCGTGTGACGGTGTGGATGGCACTGGCCTGCACCACGGTGCCCCGGTGAATTTGCCAGAAGGTGTTGGGGTCGAGCCGGGGCAGCAGGTCTTTGAGCGGGGTGCGGATCAGCAGTTCTTCGGCAGCGGTGAGCACGCGCACGTATTTGTCGGCGGCTTCAAACACCAGCACATCGCCCACGGGCACCAGCCGCAGGGTGTTGCCCACGCTGGCCTGGATCACCGTGAGCGGCTCGCTGGGCTGGGCTTGTGCAGCGGGTGCGAGCAGGGCGCGCAGTTGGTTCAGGGTGTGTTCCAGCGGTGCGCTGCCGCTCGCCGGGCTGCGCTGGTCCAGGGTGTGTTGTAGGCGCCGCACGGTGCGCGCCAGGCGTTCGGGCTGCACCGGTTTGAGCAAATAGTCCACCGCCTGTGCTTCAAAAGCCTGCACAGCGTATTGGTCGTAGGCGGTCACGAAGACGGTGGCCGGGAATGGTGGTGCGTCGGCGCCTTGCGGCCAGGCGTCGGCCAGTTCGGCGGCGGCCTCCAGGCCGCTGAGGCCAGGCATGCGAATGTCGAGAAACAGCACGGCGGGCCGGTGTATCAGGGCTTGGCGCACGGCGCTGGCGCCGTCGCCCACCACGGCGCACACCCGCAGTTCGGGCCAAGCGCGGGCCAGTTCGGCTTGCAGGGCGGCGGCCAGCAGGGGTTCGTCTTCGGCGATCAGGGCGGTGGGGTTCATGGCTGCGGACTTTGTGGGGGCTTGCTGGACGCTTTGTGATTGTTTATGAGCTTGTTCGCTGCGGGGCTGGTGCGCCGTGGTGCAGGTTCAGCGGCAGGTGCAGACAAACCCGGGTGCCACCGCTGGGCGGGCTGGACGCTTCTACCCGGCCTGAGCCCGGCAGGCTGGCCACGCGCTCGCGCACCTGCGCCAGGCCAAAGCCGCTGTAGCTGAGGGTGTCGGTGGGGGGTGGGGTGCTGTTCATGCCGACGCCGGTGTCGGCGACCTCGATGCGCAGGCCGTGGGTGCCGTCCTGTTGTGCAATCACATCAATGCGGCCACCGGCCACCTGGGGTTCCAGGCCGTGGCGGATGGCGTTTTCAACCAACGGTTGCAGCAGCAAGGGCGGCACAGGGTGGTGTTGCAGGGTGTCGGGCAGGTTCAAGCTGTACGCCAAGCGCGGCCCCATGCGCACGGCCATGAGTTCGAGGTAGTCGCGCAAGCGGTCGAACTCGTCGGCCAGGGTGTGTGCGCCGCTCAGGGCGTCGGTGCGCGAGGCTTTGAGCGTGGCGCGCAGGTAGTCGTTGAGCCGGTCGAGCATGTGGATGGCGCGTGGCGGGTCGGTGGCAATGAGCGCACGCAAATTGGCCAGCGTGTTGAACAGCATGTGCGGCTCCAGCTGGGTTTCGAGCAGCTTCAGGCGTGCTTCGGTGGCCTGGCGCGCCAGGTCCAGGCTTTTTTCTCGGTGGTAAAAATAAAACAGAAAACCCAGGCTGATACCGAAGGAGACCAACCAAATGCCCCAGAAGCGCTGTGGTGCCAACGCCAGCAGCGCCCAGGTGGACTGACCGGCGTACCAGTCGCCCACCGAAATACCCACACCGTAGCCCAGCACAATGCCCACCAGCAGCCAGACCAGGCTGCGCAGGTTGAACGCCCAGTAGTGCGGCGCTTCGGTGTGCAGCCAGTGGTGCAGCGCAATGCGCAAGGGGTCGGTAAAAAACCAGATGCTCAGGCTGATGGCGAAGCTGTACACCAGCGAGTTCGCCAGCGAATGGGTCTGCGAAGCGGCGAGCCACTGCACCACCGCAATGACCAGCGCCACCGCCGCCACAATGAGCCCGCGCTGGCGCAGGCCCGGCAGGCTGTGCGGTGGCAACCAGCGCAGCATGGCGGGGGCTTGAGCAGCGGTCGCGGAGGGCGTCACGGACTGGGGCATGGCATGCGGGGGTTGATACTGCGGTGGATGCGGGGGGTGGTTCATTCTGGCAGGTGCCGTTGCGCTTCATGCAGGCTCAGTGCCCGCGCAGACGCTCGCGTTCGCGCTCCAGCATGCGTTCGCGCAGAGCGCTGCCTGGACCGAAGCCGAACACGCCCATACCGTGCATCAGCAAGCCAAACCCCCAGCCCGCTGCGGGCCAGAGCGACCAGATTTTGCCCTGAGAGAAAGCCA
>JAUXXN010000536.1 GCA_030684755.1 Hydrogenophaga sp. | reverse complement strand
CATCGGTGATTTCAAGCCCGTTAGCCCCATGAAATTCTTTTTCTAACAAAAAATGCGCCGAGAGCTGGCGCAATTGTTGTTGCTCGCCCGGGCTGAGTGCCGCCAGAAAAGGGTGGTGCGCCAAGGTGTCGCGCCACAAGGGTTCGGGCACGGCCGGTGGCATTCGCAGCTTTCGAGGCAGCCAGCGTTGAATGGTGTCGGGAAGCGATGAAAGAATCTGCATGGGCGCAGGGTATCAGCAAGTCAGTGCCTGGCGGTGCAGGCCTTGAGCGTCCAGTCGCAACACCTCGGCTCTTGGGGGTTGCGCATTCAGGTCCCAGTCGCTCAGCACCACGCGTTGCAGGCCAGCGCCGAGGTCGTGGCGCGCAGGGCGGTGGGTGTGACCATGAATCAGGGTATGGCAGCCACTGCGCTCTAACCAGGTGCGGGCGGCGGGGCCATCCACATCGGCCCAGAGCGTGGGGTCACCTGCCGCTTGGGCTTTGCGTGCCTGACTTTGCTGGCGCAGTTCATGTGCGATGGTTTCGCGTTCATCCAGTGGGCGGGCCAGAAATGCCTGCTGCCAAGCCGTTTGGCGCACCGTGGCACGGAACTGCATGTAGTCCGTATCGTCCAGACAGAGCGCGTCGCCGTGGCTGAGCAACCAGCGTTGACCTAAAAAGACCAACACGGTGGGATCGGTCAAAGCTTGCATGCCACAGCGGTTAAGGGCTTGCGCACCCAACAAAAAGTCGCGATTCCCATGCATGAAAAACACGGGTGTGTGCTGGCTGTAGGCCTGTAGCGCCGCAGCGCAATCGCGCCAGAATGGGCGGTCTTCTTGCGCTCGTGGGCTGTGTGGGGCTGCTGCTTGCAGCACGTCGTCGCCAACCCACACTTCAAACAGATCGCCCAATATGCAAAGAGCGTCGGCCCTTTGGGCAACAGAGCGCTGCAAAAACCGCCTCCAAACTGCAAACGTGCATGGGTCAGCGGCTTGTAGGTGGAGGTCTGAAATGAAATCAACCGCCTGCCAATGCGTGGGCGCATGCCATTCGGTCAAGCGGTCGGAGTGGGTTTCGTCCATAGAAAAAGGGGCTTTTAAGCCCCCTGTGGTTCTTGCCGCGTTTTAGATGGCGACCGCTTTTTCGATCACCACATCCGTTTTCGGCACGTCGTCATGGAAGCCTTTGCGACCGGTAGCCACACCTTCGATTTTCTTGACGATGTCGGCACCCGAAACGACTTTGCCAAACACGGCGTAGCCCCAGCCCTGTGCGCTGGGCGCGGTATGGTTCAGGAAACCGTTGTTCGACACGTTGATGAAGAACTGGGCCGTGGCCGAGTGGGGGTCGTTGGTGCGGGCCATCGCCACGGTGTACTGGTCGTTCTTGAGACCGTTGTTGGCTTCGTTTTTGATCGGCGCGTCGCTGGGCTTCTGGTTCATGCCGGGTTCAAAGCCCCCGCCTTGCACCATGAAGCCGGGAATGACGCGGTGGAACACCGTGTTGTTGTAGTGACCCTTGTTCACATAAGACAGGAAGTTGGCGGCGGACAAAGGGGCTTTGTCGGCATCGAGTTCCAGGGTGATGACGCCAAAGTTGGCGATGTGCAGTTCGACTTGGGGGTTGGCCATGGTCATTTCTCCAGAGTGGCTTTGAGGATGGTGATGGGGGTTTTGGGCACGTCGGTCGGGAAGGGGCCGCCGGCACCGGTGGGGGTGTCTTTGATTTTGTTCACCACGTCCATGCCGGCAACCACTTTGCCGAACACGGTGTAGCCGTACAGTTCGCGAGCGGCCAGCAGGTTGGCGCGGGCCACATTTTCATAAACCTGACCCCGGTATTCAAAGCGGGGAACCGGGTCGCCGGGTGGAATGGGGGTGGGGTCAAGGAAGGCGTTGTCTTTCACGTTGATGAAAAACTGGGACGAAGCCGAATGGGGGTCGTTTGTGCGCGCCATGGCCACGGTGCCGATCACGTTGCGCGGGCCACCGCGTTCCAGCGCGGCCTGGCCTTCGTGCGCGATGGGTGCTCGCGTGGGTTTTTGCTGGTAAGTGGCGTCGAAGCCACCGCCTTGCACCATGAAACTGCTGATGACGCGGTGAAACACCGTTCCGTCGTAGTGCTTGTCGCGCACATACTGCAGGAAGTTGTCCACCGTTTTGGGGGCTTTGTCGGGGTACAACTCCAGCACGATGTCGCCCATAGACGTGGTGATGCGCACTTTGGGTGCAGCGTTTTGTGCCCAAGCACCTGCGGGTGCCAGTGTCGCAGCCAAGGAGGCAGCGGTCAGCAGGGCGCCGAACTGGCGGCGCAGCAGTGGCATTGAGAGAGGCTGGAGGTCCATCAAGGCGTTCCTTCAAAAAATATTTTCCACTGGTCGCTTTCGCGCATCCAGTACTGGCGCTTGGTGACGCCACGGGTTTGGCCTGCGGCGACTTCTCCAAACGTCACCACCATGGTGTCTTCGGTGTCGCGCCAGCGCAGCATGGAAACGTCTTTGAGTTGCAGTTCCCTCTGGCTGTTGGTGCGGATTTCACCTTCCATGCGGGGCCACCATTGGGCCAGATCGCGGCCTTGGCTGCGGAAGCGGCTGGAATAAAGCCCTTTAAGCTCGCTCAGATTGCCTTGGCTCTTGAGGCTGCGCCAAGCTTCCAGCGCTGCTTCAAATGGCTGTCGTTCGGCATTCAGCGCCTCACGATCGACCCATTGCAGTTCGGGCGCAATCACAACCGGCGTGGTGCGAATTTGAACGGTGGAGAGCAGGCGATCCAGATCGGGGTTGGACATCACCACACAACCGTCTGATGCCAGGGGAGCACGCACGAACTGCTCGCGCGGCGTACCGTGCAGCCAGATGCCATTGCCGGTTTTTCCGCGCTGGATATCCAACGGGTTGGGGTAATTGATGGGCAACGCGCCCACGCCGTACAGGTCGGGCAGGCCAGCTGGGTCGAGGTTGCTGGTGATGTAGTACACGCCCAGCGGCGTGCGTTTGTCGCCTTCAACCTCTTTTTCAATGCCCGAAAGTCCCACCGAGATGTAGTAGTCGCCCAGAAGACGCAGCTGCGGGCTGCGCTGGCCTTGTGCGTTGGCGTTGACTGGGGCCACATTTTCAAACAAATAGAGCCGCGAGCGCGATGCATCGATGGCAATGGCGTGGCGGCTTTGGGTCGACAGTGCCAGAAACTGGGTGGGAATGTGCCCTTCGGGTGGGCGCTCGATGAGGGCACGCAGCCGACGGCGGGATTCATCGCGCAACACCGCCAGCTGTTCGGCCGCAGCGGTGGCTTTGGTGTCGGGCACGTCGCCGAGCAGGTGCACTGGCCGCGTTTGCAGCGTGAGCAGGTCGCCCAGCACCAGCTGCGCGAGTTGAAAGTTGGGGTGGGCGCGCACCAGTGATTCGGTTTTTGCCAGCGCATCGCGCTGCTCACCTTGGCCGATGTGCTGGTAGATCTCGATCAACTGCGCTTCGGCACGTCCCAGCAAGGGTCTCACCTGCTGGAATTCGTTGGGGGTTAAGGGCTTATTGATCAAGCCAGAGACTGTTTCACCCAAGTGGGACTGTTTGGCGTTTTGTATTGTGGTCGAGACACCGTCAACGCCCGATGTGGGTGCTGCCATTTCAAGCGCTATAGCCGCTACAGGTTCCACCACAGTACCGGGCGCGTTGAAGCTGGACGGGTCGCGGACCATGCCCGAGAAGAATAAGGCGGATAGAGCGGCTGTGATCACCACAGCGCCGAGGCCCAGAACGGTGCTCCAGCGCCGGGTTGGTGGTGAGTTGAACATCACCGAAGGAAGCGTGGCATGCCCTTGCTGCGTATTGCGCCGACGAAGCATCAAGAACCCGTGGATTCGCGCACGATCAGCCACCGGTTCCCGGTTTTGATCATGTCGAGCGTTTTTCGGCTGGTGATGTTCAGGGTGTCGGAGCTGTAGGCTTGGCGAAAGCGTGCGGTGGCCCGGTTGCCGTTCACCGTGATGTTGAGGTCGCTGATGTCCACACCGATGCGCGCACGCGGCACGATGCGGGCCTTGCGATCGGCTTCCCATGCACTGCGTGTTTGGCCAGCCGGTGGTGTGAAGCTGGTGGAATAAGCGCCCAGATAACTGGACATATTTTTGGACGACCAGGCTTTTGCCCAAGCGCGAACAGCCGCCTCTACCGCATCCTCATCACCCCGGTTGGTTTCGGTGGCAGGTGACGGTGTGGGTTTGACCACCGCCGGTGTGGCCGCAGGCGTTGTTGTAGGCGTTGTTGCTGCGACGGCTTCTGTTGGCGAGGCGGCGGGGCGCACACCCTTGGCGTCGGCCGCGAAGAGGTTGCGGATCAGGCTGAGTTTGGGCGCCACAGCGGCATTCCCGGCATCAAGCTGCAGGGCTTTGCTGTAGGCCTGGCTGGCCAGCTTGGCGTAGACGTCGCCCAGATTTTCATGGGCTGTGGCATAGCTGGGGTTGGTACGAATAGCCATTTCCAGGGCCGCCCGGGCTTTGTCAAACTGACTTTGTCCGGCGTACAGCACCGCAAGGTTGTTGTAGGGCTCTGGCAACTCCGGGAAGTCTCCCGTGAGTCTGCTGAAAGTGGCAATGGCTTCGGTGGTCTTTCCGCTCTCTGTCTGGATCACGCCTTTGAGAAAGCGCATCTGAGGATCTCTTGGCTTGGTGGTCAGGTAGAGGTCGGCTTTGACCAGCGCTTCGCTGAATTGGCCGGCGCGCAACAAGCGATTGACTTCTGCGTAGTCGTCTGTTTGAGCCATCACCGTGGGGGAGATCAACGTAGCCGATACCGCAGCCGATAAGGCGAGGCGGCGCAACTGCTTGCCCAAGCTGGCTCGAAGGGTGTGGCCTGGCTGGTCAAACGGGTAATTCATGGCGTGGAGTGGATGAAGTCAGAGGCTGGCGGTTTTTGATTTGCTGCGCAATGTGGCCCGTGGAACGCGGTTCGAAGAACCGATTTCGCACGTTCACACATCCTTGGCTGGCTATACTGGCGGATTGTATCTGAGGGGGTGTGGGTTCAATGGTTGCTACCACACGGGTCCACCGAGCGGCCGCTCAGCTTGGGTAGACGTATGTAAATACCACCTCACGCCCGTGGTCCCTGCGCCGCATGCGCTCTATCCAGCCCCCGCAAAGCCCAATCTTGCATGACTCTAAGAATTTACAACTCGCTTTCGCGTCGCCTCGAAGATTTTCAGCCGATAGAACCTGGTCACGTTCGCATGTATGTGTGCGGCATGACGATCTACGACCTGTGCCACATAGGGCATGCCCGCATGATGATGGCTTTTGACGTGGTGCAGCGCTGTCTCAAGGTCAGTGGCTACCGCGTGACCTATGTGCGCAACATCACCGACATCGACGACAAGATCATCAAGCGGGCGGTGGAGCGCGGCATCACGTTGCGCGCGCTGACCAACGAGATGACCACCGCCATGCACGCCGACACCGGCGCTTTGGGCATTGAGCGGCCCACGGTGGAGCCGCTTGCAACGGCTTATGTGCCGCAGATGCTGTCGTTGATTGGGCAGTTGCAGGCCAAGGGCCTGGCCTACCAAGCCGACAACGGCGACGTGAACTTTGCCGTGCGCCAGTTTGCGGGCTACGGCAAGCTCTCGGGCAAATCGCTGGACGACTTGCGCGCAGGCGAGCGCGTGGCGGTGGCGGGCGACAAAAACGATCCGCTGGACTTTGTGCTGTGGAAATCGGCCAAACCCGACGAGCCAGCCGAGGCGCAATGGGCCAGCCCGTTTGGCCAAGGGCGTCCCGGCTGGCACATTGAGTGCTCGGCCATGAGCTGCGCCATTTTGGGCGAGTCGTTTGACATCCATGGCGGTGGCGCTGATTTGCAGTTTCCCCACCACGAAAACGAGATTGCCCAGTCTGAGGGGGCATCTGGCCAGCCGCTGGCGCGTTTTTGGATGCACAACGGTTTCGTTCGCGTGGACAACGAAAAAATGTCCAAAAGCCTGGGCAACTTTTTCACCATCCGGGACGTGTTGCAGCAGTTCGACGCCGAGACGGTGCGCTTCTTCATCTTGCGCGCCCACTACCGCAGCCCGCTCAACTACAGCGATGCGCACCTGGGCGAGGCCCGCGCTGCGCTCAAACGCCTCTACACCGCGCTGAGCCAGGTGGATGCGTCACCCGTGGGCCAGATTGACTGGACCCAGCCATTTGCCCAGCGTTTTCAGCATGCCATGGACGACGACTTTGGTACGCCCGACGCTGTGGCGGTGCTGTTTGATGTGGCCAGCGAAGTCAACCGCAGCAAAGATCCCGCCTTGGCTGGATTGCTGCGTGCCTTGGGCGGCACGCTGGGTTTGTTGCAAGCCGACCCGCAGGCTTATCTGCAAGGCGGGGGCGCTGCTGAGGGTGGTCTGGATGAAGCCCAGATTCGGCAACACATCTCCGAGAGGGCTGTTGCCAAGTTGGCGAAAAACTTTGCTGAAGCCGACCGCATCCGGCAACTGTTGCTAGCGCAGCGCGTGGTGCTCAAAGACAGCCCGACAGGCACGAGCTGGGAGCGTGTCTGATGGCGCCGGTCTTGTTGCCCGACTTGGCACCTGGGGCACCGCCGTATTGGCAAGAGGCCACCCGCCACTTGATGAAGCGCGACCGCGTGATGAAAAAGCTGATTCCGCAGCACGCGGGCGTCAGCCTGAAGTCGCGCGGTGATGCCTTTGTCACGCTGGCACGCAGTGTGGTGGGCCAGCAAATTTCGGTCAAAGCAGCTCAGTCGGTCTGGGACCGTTTTGCGCTGTTGTCCGAAACCATGGTGCCCGAGCAGTTGCTCAAGCTCAAGGTGGACGACATGCGTGCAGCCGGTCTGTCGGCCCGCAAGGTCGAGTATTTGGTGGACTTGGCGCTGCACTTTGCCAACAACCAGGTACACGTCAACGCCTGGACCGATATGGACGACGAGTCCATCATCGCCGAGCTGGTGGCCATTCGTGGCATTGGCCGCTGGACGGCTGAAATGTTCTTGATTTTTCACTTGCTGCGCCCGAACGTGCTGCCGCTGGACGATGCGGGTTTGCAAAAGGGCATCAGCCGCTGTTATTTTTCGGGCGAACCGGTGAGCCGAAGCGAAATCCGCGAAGTAGCTGCCAGTTGGGCACCGTTTTGCAGCGTGGCGACTTGGTATATTTGGCGCTCGTTGGACCCGTCTCCGGTGGCTTATTGAGCACCGCACGCCGCACGCACCCGATCCTCACAGTTACCGTTCACATCCATGTCCGCAATCCGTTCGCCCGCAACCCGGCAAAGCTGTTGACGCGCGGTTTGTCGGCATCACCACACAAGACCACAGGAGTCCCACCTTGGCCAAAAAGAATTTTCTCGACTTCGAGCAACCGATTGCCGAACTCGAATCCAAAATTGAAGAATTGCGTTATGTGCAAACTGAGTCGGCGGTGGACATTTCAGCAGAAATTGAACAGCTTGCTGGTAAAAGCCTGCAGCTCACCAAAGACATCTACAGCACCCTTACGCCCTGGCAGATCACGAAAATAGCGCGCCACACCGACCGGCCTTACACATTGGATTACGTGCGCGACATCTTTACGCACTTTCAGGAGTTGCATGGCGACCGCCACTTCTCGGACGACTTGAGTATCGTGGGCGGCCTGGCCCGTTTCAACGGCCAGCCCTGTATGGTCTTGGGCCACCAAAAAGGCCGCGACACCAAAGAGCGCGGTCTGCGCAACTTCGGCATGACCAAGCCTGAGGGCTACCGCAAAGCGCTGCGTTTGATGAAAGTGGCCGAGAAATTTCGTTTGCCTGTGTTCACCTTTGTGGATACGCCCGGCGCTTACCCCGGCATTGACGCCGAAGAGCGGGGCCAGTCCGAAGCCATTGGCCGCAATATTTTTGAAATGGCCCAGCTGGAGGTGCCCATCATCTCCACCATCATTGGCGAAGGCGGCTCGGGCGGAGCGCTGGCCATCGCGGTAGCCGATCAGGTGCTGATGCTTCAGTATTCTGTGTACTCAGTTATCAGCCCCGAAGGCTGTGCCTCCATTCTCTGGAAAACCAGCGACCGCGCCAGCGACGCTGCAGACGCGCTGGGCATCACGGCCCACCGCCTCAAAGCGCTGGGCCTGGTAGACAAAATCGTCAACGAACCCGTGGGCGGTGCCCACCGCAACCACAAGCAGATGGCCGCTTTCTTGAAGCGCGGCCTGACCGACGCTTGGCGCCAAGTGGCCGACCTGAAAGTGCAAGAGTTGATCGACCGCCGTCACGCTCGCATCAACAGCTATGGCCGTTTCACCGACACCAAGGCCGAGAGCAAATCGGACAAACGCTGACGTGAGCGCGCACGCGCTCGGCAACCCCTGCGAACAAGCGGTAAACCAATGGTTTGCACGCTGCTGGCCCGAACCCTGGGCCACAGGGGCTCGCATGGCCGTGGCCTACAGCGCCGGGGCCGATTCTACCGCTTTGCTGCTGGCCGCGCAGCGCCGCTGGCCGGGGCAGGTGGTGGCGCTGCACGTTCACCACGGTTTGCAAGCCGCCGCCGACGGTTTTGAATCCCACGCCCGGGCTGTTTGCGCCCTCCACAGCATTGCCCTGCGGGTAAGCCATGTGCAAGCGGCACACAGCCCCGGTGAAAGCCCAGAGGCCGCCGCCCGCGACAAGCGCTACGCCACCTTGGCCCAGATGGCACAGCAAGCTGGGGCCAGCGCTGTGCTGCTGGGTCAGCACGCCGACGACCAAGCCGAAACCCTGTTGCTTGCGCTCAGTCGAGGCGCCGGTTTGCCGGGCCTGGCGGGTATGCCCGAACGCTTTGAACGCCATGGCGTGGTGTTTGGTCGCCCGTTGCTGGGCTTGGCGGCGGCGCCACTGCGTGCTTGGTTGCAAGCAGCGGGCCATGCGTTCGTTGACGATCCCACCAACACCGATGTGCGCTACACCCGCAATCGCATTCGTGCGTTATTGATACCTGCCTGGGATGCCTGTTTTCCAGGGTTTCGTCCTCTGCTGGCCCGCAGTGCCCGCCATGCCGCCGAGGCGCAAAGGCTGCTGGATGACTTGGCCCAGCTTGATTTGGCGCACACCGGCGAGCCGCCAGCGGTGGCCGCTTTGCAGACGCTGCGCCGCGAGCGGCAGGCCAATGCGCTGCGCCATTGGCTGCGGCAGCGCCATGGTGTGGCCGCCAGTGCCGCGCAGCTCGGCGAGTTGCTGGACCAGATCGCCGACTGCCGAACACGCGGTCACCGCATCCATATCAAGGTTGCCAGTGGCTTTGTGGACCGTGCGGGGGAGCGGCTGCGCTACACCCCGCCGATATAATCCAAAGTTTTGTCCCACTTGGGCCAGCGGCGACGGAAGGCATTTTCTAGCAGGGGATGCCGTTTTCAACGACCGAACCCAACCAACCCAATCCAACCGATGGCTTTGATTGTTCACAAGTACGGCGGCACCTCCATGGGGTCGACCGAGCGCATTCGCAACGTGGCCCGGCGAGTCGCCAAATGGCACAAGGCTGGCCACCAAATGGTGGTGGTGCCCAGCGCCATGAGCGGCGAAACCAACCGCCTGCTGGGCCTGGCCAAAGAACTCGCCCCAAGCAAAACTGACAGCGCTTACAACCGCGAGCTCGACATGTTGGCTGCCACCGGCGAGCAGGCTTCTTCGGCACTGCTGGCCATTGCCTTGCAGGCAGAAGGCATGCAGGCTGTGAGCTATGCAGGCTGGCAGGTACCCATCAAAACCAACAGCGCCTTCACCAAAGCGCGCATCGAGTCGATTGACGACGCCCGGGTGCGTGCCGATTTGGACGCAGGCAAAGTGGTCATCGTTACCGGTTTCCAGGGCGTGGACCCCGATGGCAACATCACCACCCTGGGCCGTGGCGGCAGTGACACCTCGGCTGTGGCTGTGGCCGCTGCGCTCAAGGCTGCCGAGTGCCTGATTTATACCGACGTGGACGGTGTGTACACCACCGACCCGCGCGTGGTGCCCGAAGCACGCCGCTTGCTGCGCGTGAGCTTTGAAGAAATGCTGGAAATGGCCAGCATGGGCAGCAAAGTGCTGCAAATCCGCTCGGTGGAATTCGCCGGCAAATACAAGGTGCCATTGCGTGTGCTGTCCAGTTTCACGCCTTGGGATATCGACCTGAATGAAGAAGCCGCCTCTGGCACCCTGATCACTTTTGAGGAAGACGAACAAATGGAACAAGCCGTCGTTTCCGGTATTGCCTTCAACCGCGATGAAGCCAAAATCTCCGTGCTCGGCGTGCCCGACAAGCCTGGTATTGCGTACCAGATCCTGGGCGCCGTGGCCGCAGCCAACATCGAAGTCGATGTGATTATTCAAAACCTGAGCAAAGACGGCAAAACCGACTTCAGCTTCACGGTACACCGCAACGATTTCCAAAAGACCATGGACTTGCTCAAGTCCAAGGTGGTGCCTGAGCTCGGCGCTGCTGACGCGGTGGGCGACGCGCGAATCTGCAAGGTCAGCATCGTGGGCATTGGCATGCGCAGCCATGTGGGCGTGGCCAGCCGCATGTTCAAGTGCCTGAGCGACGAAGGCATCAACATCCAGATGATCTCGACCTCTGAAATCAAGACCTCGGTGGTGATTGATGAGAAGTACATGGAGCTGGCTGTGCGTGCGCTGCACCGAGAATTTGATCTGGACCAAACAACAGACTCTATTGCTGGCTGATAAACGCTTTCGCATTTGGCGCGCCATGTGCGTCGAAATGGCTGTAATCTGAGGCATAATACGAGCTTCGGAGCGATGACCGAGTGGCCGAAGGTGCTCCCCTGCTAAGGGAGTATGGGGTGTAGAGCCTCATCGAGGGTTCGAATCCCTCTCGCTCCGCCAAATTGAACCCGCAATTCACACGAATTGCGGGTTTTTTGGTTTTCAACGGTTTGTCAAACCGTGAAGCAGCCCGAAACACGGATATCGATCACTTTTTGGATTCACGGGCGCAACAAGGTGTCTGTCTGTGTTGCCCAAACCACCTTGTTGCGACCGCTGGCTTTGGCCCGGTACAGCGCCTTGTCCGCCATGTCCAAAAGCTCCTCCATGCTGCCTTTCTCACCGGGCAGCAGACTGACACCGCCGATACTGACCCTTATTGGAAGGTTGGGCGTGCCGACTGCGGTGTTGATCAGTTCCGCGTTGTCCCAAGCCATGGGGTTGTCTGCGATGAGGTGCCGCAGTTTCTCTGCTAAGCGGGTTCCTGACTCGGTGCCTTCCTGCGGTAAAAGCACCACAAATTCCTCTCCGCCCAAGCGCCCAACCACATCGGTACGCCGCACGGCGCCCTGCATCAGTGCTGTGACGTGGCGCAGCACCGCATCACCCGCCAGATGTCCCCATCG
>JAUXXN010000531.1 GCA_030684755.1 Hydrogenophaga sp. | reverse complement strand
GGCAATCGAAGCGGCCACCACGTTTCAGGAATTCGATACGCTGGTTACCGCGCGACTGCACGGATTTGTCGATGCCGAGGATTATTGGGCAAAGGTTGCGTCCAAGCCCTGGCTCAAGCACATCCGCGTGCCGACACTGGTGCTGAATGCCAAAAACGATCCTTTCCTGCCGGCCGCAGCCCTGCCGACGGCGGCCGGTGTATCCGCTGCGGTGATTCTGGAGCAGCCCGAAACGGGTGGACACGTGGGGTTTCCCTCCGGGCCTTTCCCCGGCAATATTGACTGGCTGCCCGAGCGACTGATGGAGCATTTCAGCAAGTAACAACGCTGCTGCACGTCACCGCCGTATCACCAGCGCCGACTTTTCGACAGCGGTTCACCACAGCGGAGAACAAGGCATAAACCACGGAGGCACGGAGGGCACGGAGGAAAAGCAAGTCGTTACGGAAACAGTGGACATCCCGTTGGGGGCACACGTGTTTTGTCCGTTTGCGCCTTTCCTCCGTGCCCTCCGTGGCTAACTGTTTTTCCCAGGTTTATCGCTTCAGCAGCGCCGCTGCCTCCAGTGCGAAATAGGTCAGGATGCCGTCGCAACCGGCGCGCTTGAAGGCGAGCAGGGATTCCATCATCACCGCGTCGTGGTCGAGCCAACCGTTCAGGGCTGCGGCTTTGAGCATGGCGTATTCGCCGCTCACCTGGTATGCAAAGGTTGGCACGCGAAACTCGTCTTTCACCCGGCGCACGATGTCCAGATACGGCATTCCGGGCTTGACCATCACCATGTCGGCACCTTCGGCCAGGTCCAGCGCCACCTCGCGCAGCGCTTCATCGCTGTTGCCGGGGTCCATCTGGTACACCTTTTTGTCGGCCTTGCCCAAGTTGGCTGCAGAGCCTACCGCGTCGCGGAACGGGCCGTAAAAGGCGCTGGCGTATTTGGCGCTGTAGGCCATGATGCGGGTGTGTACCAACCCATGGGCTTCCAGCGCTTGGCGAATGGCGCCAATGCGCCCGTCCATCATGTCGCTGGGCGCCACCATGTCCACACCCGCTTCGGCCTGGGTCACGGCCTGTTTCACCAAAATCTCCACCGTGGGGTCGTTCAATATGTAGTTGTGCTCGTCCAGCACGCCGTCCTGGCCATGACTTGTGTAGGGGTCCAGCGCCACATCGGTCATCACGCCCAGTTGGGGAAAGCGGCGTTTCAGCTCGCGCACCACGCGCGGCACCAAGCCTTCGGGGTTCAGCGCTTCTTGGCCATCGGGCGTCTTGAGCGACTGGTCAATCACCGGAAACAGCGCCATGACCGGAATGCCCAGCGCCACGCAGTCTTCGGCCACGGGCAGCAGCAGGTCCAAGCTTAGGCGTTCCACGCCGGGCATGGAGCCCACCGCTTCGCGGCGGTTTTGGCCATCCAGCACAAACACCGGATAGATCAAGTCGGCAGGGCTGAGACGGTGCTCGCGCACCAGATCGCGGGTGAAGGTGTCGCGGCGCAGGCGGCGCGGGCGGTAGAGAGGGTAGGGGGCAGGTGCGTGCATGGTGGCTATTGTGTCAAAGTGCCATAGAGGGTGTTTTATCCATCCGACTTTTTATAACTTGTACGCGGTTTATCCGTTGAACGGCCATTTCACCCTGGTCGGTAGTCTGGAAGCACATTCCCGTTGCGCTGAGATCTTGTTGGCTTTTTGTCAACCCTGTCAGATTTGACAGGGTAATTTTTGATGTTGACGAGATATTGGTGTAAGATTCACTTTGAGTGACCCGAAAGGTGATCTCCCCGCTTTTCCTCCCTGAGCGGGAGCCTTCGTGTGTGACAGCAAAAAGGCTTTCTAACCCGGTCCTGTGGGCCGGGTTTTTTTTCGACTTTTATTGTTTCAGCGTTTGCCAAGACTCTGTAAACGATGTTGCCCGTGCTGGGATGGTCACAAAAGGGGGATGGGCGCGGCTACACTGACCGCATGCTCTGGGTCAAATCTTTTCACATCGTTTTTGTTGCCAGTTGGTTTGCCGGTTTGTTTTACTTGCCGCGCATTTTTGTTAACCTGGCCATGGTTCCCCCAGACAGCGAGGCTGAGCGGCAGCGCCTGTTGCTCATGGCTCGCAAGCTGATGCGCTTTACCACCCTGTTGGCTGTGCCCGCATTGGTTTTGGGCTTGTGGATGTGGCTTCCTTCGCCGGTGGGTTGGGGGTTCGGCTGGGGGCCGGGAAACGGCTGGATGCACGCCAAGTTGGCTGTGGTGCTGTTGGTCATCGGCTACCACCATGCCTGCGGCGTTATGTTGCGCAAGTTCGAGCAAGGTATCAACCGGCACAACCACGTTTGGTACCGCTGGTTCAATGAGGCGCCGGTCATTATGCTGGTGGTGGTGGTGGTGTTGGTGGTGGTCAAACCGTTCTGATGCGTTGAATACCCGTTCATCCGCCTGGCCGCTGACCCTGCTGTTTGTGGGTTTTGTGGTGTATGCCAGTTTTTACCCGTTCACGGGTTGGCGGTTTCAGGGGGTTTCCCCATGGGCATTTCTGCTGGCACCGTTTCCTCAGTATTGGACCGGCTTTGATCTGATATCCAATCTTGTCGGCTACGCCCCCCTGGGTTTTTTGCTCGCCTTGGCCCTGCTGCGCTCTGGCTGGCGACGCGGTGCCTGGCTGCTGGCGGTGTGTCTGTCGTCGTTGCTCTCGTTGTCGGTGGAGGCATTGCAAAACTACCTGCCCATGCGTGTGCCGTCCAATGTGGACTTGGCTTTGAATGTGGCGGGTGCCACCGTCGGAGCCAGCACCGCTTGGGTGCTGGAGCGGTTGGGAGGTTTGCGCCGCTGGGGCCAGTTTCGTGCCGACTGGTTTGATCCTGATGCCCGTGGCGGTTTGGTGCTGCTGGCCTTGTGGCCCTTTGCCTTGCTTTACCCCGCGTCTGTGCCCTTCGGTTTGGGGCAGGTCGCGGAGCGGCTGGAAGCGGTGTTGCGACACATATTGGCAGAAACACCGTTGCTGGAGTGGTTGCCGTTGCGTTCGCAGGTGCCCCTGCCGTTGAGCCCGTTGGCTGAGGCATTCTGTGTCGCGCTGTGTTTGTTGGCACCCTTGCTCATGGGCTATGCCGACATGCGTTCGATGGTGCGCCGCTTGGTCTTTGCCGCCCTGTTCTTCTTTTGCGCGGTTGCCACCGCATCCTTGTCGTCAGCGCTTACTTACGGACCAGTCCACGTGTGGTCCTGGATCAGTCCACAGACCATGGTCGGTTTAGCGCTGACTGCGTTGGGCGCTTTGGTGCTGTTGGCTTTGCCCCGCCGGGTTTGTATGGTGGGCATGTTGTTGAGCTTGGCGGTCTCACTGAGCTTGTTGAACCGAGCGCCTGCCAGTCCGTATTTCGCACAATCGCTGGAAGTGTGGGAGCAGGGCCGTTTCATCCGGTTTCATGGGCTCTCCCAGTGGCTGGGTTGGTTGTGGCCGTTTGCCGCCATGGTGTTGGGGGTACGGGCTGTTGTTCGCCAGTCCTCTAGGCTCTGAAGTCGCCAACACGTTCTAAAATTCACACATGCCTGAAAACAAGTCTTATTACGAACGCCACATTTTCTTCTGTCTGAACCAGCGCGAAGGTGGTGAAGGCTGTTGTGCTCAGCACAAAGCGCAGGCAGCATTTGACCGATGCAAGTCGCAAGCCAAAGCCGAGGGTCTGCTGGGCCCGGGCAAGGTGCGCGTCAACAAGGCAGGTTGTTTGGACCGCTGCGCGGGCGGACCGATTGCCGTGGTTTATCCCGAAGCGGTTTGGTACAGCTATGTCGACGAAAGCGATATCGATGAAATTGTGCAATCGCACTTGCGCGACGGTGTGGTGGTGCAGCGTTTGTTGACGGCGTCCGACGTCGGCCGCTGACCTCACTTTTTTTGCGCCTTGCCTGCATCCACAGGCTTGCACTGTTCTTCCCGGAGTTCGCTCATGAATGCCCAGACCGAAACCCTGCTGCAGGACGGCCCAGCGGGTCGGCTAGAGGTTGCTATTGACCGGCCTGCTGGCGCTTCGCGCGGCGTGGCGGTGATCGCGCACCCGCATCCTTTGCATGCAGGCACGATGTCAAACAAAGTGGTGCAGACGCTGGCACGCGCTTGCGTGCAGGCCGACTGGGTCGCCGTGCGGTTCAACTTTCGCGGTGTCGGTCGCAGTGAGGGTCTTTACGATGAAGGACGTGGTGAACTCGACGACTTGTTGGCCGTTATCGCGGCGCAGGCCCCCGACGGCCCGCTGTGCCTGGCCGGTTTTTCGTTTGGCGCTTTTGTGACCAGCCACGCAGCAGCGCGGGTGCACGCCACGCGCGACCTACAGCGCTTGGTGCTGGTTGGCACGGCCGCCAGCCGTTTCGCCGTGGCCGATGTGGCGGCGGAACTCCATGGCCGCACGCTGGTCATTCATGGGGAGCAGGACGACACGGTGCCGCTTGCCGCCGTGCTGGACTGGGCCAGGCCCCAGGTGTTGCCGGTGTTGGTGGTGCCTGGCGGCGGCCATTTTTTTCATGGGCAGTTGCCGTTGTTGCGCGACTTGGTTTCACGCCATGTGCGCACCTGACTGCAGTTGGCCCCCTTTATTTTTCTATCCAAGGACCGTGTTTTGTTGCGTCGATTGTTTTTCCGAGTGTTGTTTTTCTCTTTTTCGGCCGCAGTCGTTCTCCCCGCCGCCGCTCAGTCGTTGCAGCCGCCCGAAATCGCGGCCAAGGCTTATTTGCTGGTCGATCTCACGTCAGGCCAGGTACTCGCGTCCAAAGACCCCGATGAGGCGGTTGAGCCTGCCTCTCTCACCAAACTTATGTCGGCCTATTTGGTGTTCGATGCGCTCAAGGCCGACAAGATCAGCCTGACACAAACCTTCCCCGTGAGCGAGCGGGCCTGGAAAATGCCAGGCTCGCGTATGTTTATTGACCCCAAGATGCAGGTGCCCGTGGAAGATCTCATAAAAGGCATGATCGTGCAGTCGGGCAACGACGCCACGGTGGCCTTGGCTGAGGGCGTGGGTGGATCGGTGGAGCGCTTTGTCCAGATGATGAACGAGCAGGCCAAAGCTTTGGGTATGACCAGCAGCAGCTTTAAAAATCCGGAGGGCCTGACCGTTGCCGGACACACCACCACGGCGCGCGACTTGGCCACATTGGCCACCCGCCTCATGGGTGATTTCCCAGAATACGTCCCTTACTACGCCATCCAGCGTTACCGTTATCCAGGCACGCCAGCTGCGAACGACACCAACCGCAACGTGCTGCTGTTTCGTGATCCCAGCGTTGATGGGCTGAAGACGGGCCACACCAAAGCAGCGGGCTACTGCTTGGTCACAACCGCTCGGCGCCAAGTGCTCACTCTGGGGTCCGGGCCAGAGGGCCAGCGCCGATTGCTCAGCGTTTTGCTGGGTGCTTCCAGTGAGAATGCCCGTGCCGCCGAAACCCAGAAGCTGCTGAATTGGGGCTATACCGCCTATGGCGTGGTGCGTCTTTTCCCTTCGGGTACGCCGGTCGCCACGCCCAAGGTCTGGAAGGGCAAGGCCTCGACGGTCAAAATCGGCCAGCCTGGTGGCGTGGTGGTTTCTGTGCCTGCGGGTGAAGCTGGGCGTCTGAAAACCGAGGTTGTGCGACCCGATCCGCTGGTTGCCCCGCTCTTGCAAGGCCAACCCGTGGGTGTGTTACGAGTCAGTTTGGCCAGCGGTGCGTTTGTGGCTGAGGTTCCACTCGTTGTGCTGGAAACTGTTGAAGAAAGCGGATTACTGGGCCGTGCTTGGGATGCGCTGCGCCTGTGGATTCAATGAAACCCAGGATGGACTTGCCCTAGATTGCCGTCATGTCGGCCACCGCAACACCCAGAGCCGCACAGTTTTGGCCCATTTTATTTGCCAAAGAATAGAGCCCGTGCTACAGTCGAGGGCTTTTCGGAATCTTCCGAGAAGTATCCGTTTTTGCTTTTTCTAAACGTTTAGGGACGTTTCATGCCAACCATCAATCAACTCGTGCGCCACGGCCG
>JAUXXN010000528.1 GCA_030684755.1 Hydrogenophaga sp. | reverse complement strand
GCCAACTCGGGCCAGCCGATGGAAAACTCGAAGCTGACCTGGCCATCGCTGCGTCTCTCCAGCACGCGCACGAAGCGGCGGTTCAAGTCCACGCTGGGCAGGTTGAGGGGGTCGGTTGCGGTGGCGGTGTTCATGGTTGAGCGGTGGTTGGACACGGCTGCTCTTGCATGGGGTGTGCCTGAAAAGGTGCTGATGGACAAAAATCTCGATATTCAAGGGAAAACCCCTAAAAATCACGCTGCCATTCACTCGGGTTTTCCCGAATGATTGGGGCCAGTTGAGGTGGCGCAGTGAAGTTGTGTGCCTTGAATACCTGAAAAATTTGATGAAATCATCCATATCCAACGGGCTTTTTTGATGAAATGGTGAAATGCGTGCGAAACCTGAGCAGGCTTGCCCCGTGGGGTGGGATGAACGAAAATATCGAGAATTCAGGCGAACACAGCCCGATGCACAGGAGACGCCTTGGACCCCCATCTGAACTACCCCCCCGACACCGACTTGAGGAAGTTGTTGCGCTTTGAACCCGACAGCGGGGCGATCTGGCTGGGCGAGCGCCGCATGGTGCTGTTGCACACGGCGGCGCTGAGTGCGCTGCGCCGCGACCTCATCACCTCGGTCGGCACCGACCACACCCGCCGCCTGCTCACGCGCATGGGCTACGCCAGCGGTTTGCACGACGCCGGGTTTGCCAGCAAAACCCGGGGCAGCCGCAGCTTGGCGGAGATGTTTTTGGTGGGGCCGCAATTGCACATGCTCGAAGGTGCGGCACGGGTGACGCCGCTGCACCTGAAGATGGACGCGGCCACCGGGCTGTTCGAGGGCGAGTTCCGCTGGGATGATTCTTGGGAGGCCCACGCCCACCGGCTGGCCTATGGTGTGGTGGACGAGCCCGCCTGCTGGATCTTGCTGGGCTACGCCAGCGGGTACACCAGCGCCTTCATGGGTAAGCTGATCCTGTTCAAGGAAACCCGATGCGGCGCCTGCGGCGACGACCACTGCCACATCGTCGGCAAGCCGATCGACGAATGGCCCGACGGTGAGGCCTACCGACCGTACTTCGAAGACGATTCGCTGCTGCACAAGCTGGACGTGCTGAGCCAGCAGGTGGAGGCGCTGAAAACCACGCTGGAGCCCACGACGTCGGGTGGCATGCTGATCGGCGCTTCACCGGCGTTCCAGCACGCCCACGATCTCATGCGCCGCGCTGCGTGCACCCAGGTCACGGTGCTGCTGACGGGCGAGACCGGGGTGGGCAAGGAGCGTTTTGCACGGGCCCTGCACGAGCATTCCGACCGGGCCACGGGCCCCTTTGTGGCGGTGAACTGCGCGGCGCTGCCCGCTGAGTTGATCGAAGCTGAACTGTTCGGGGTGGAGAAGGGGGCTTACACCGGGGCGCATGCGGCTCGCGCTGGGCGTTTTGAGCGCGCCGAGGGCGGCACGCTGTTCCTCGACGAGGTCGGTGACCTGCCTCTGGCGGCGCAGGCCAAGCTGCTGCGGGTGTTGCAGGAGGGAGAGATCGAACGGCTGGGGGCTGAAACCACGCGCAAGGTCAATGTGCGCATGGTCACGGCAACCAATGTGGACCTGGATGCCGCCGTGGCGCAGGGCCGGTTCCGGCGCGATCTGCTGTACCGCCTCAATGTCTACCCGATCTGCATCCCGCCGCTGCGCGAACGCAGCGCCGACATCGAGCCGCTGGCGCGCCACCTGCTGGCGCGGTTCATGGCACTGCACAACAAGCGCCTGAGCGGCATTGGCGACCGCGCCCTGCAAGCACTGATGCACCACGACTGGCCAGGCAATGTGCGCGAGCTGGAAAATCTGGTTGAGCGGGGTGTGATCCTCGCCGCCCAGGGCGGTACGGTGGAACTGGAGCACCTGTTCCCCAACCAGCCTGGGGCACGCCAGCAAGGGGTGGACCCTCACGGGCGGCTGGCCCGGGTCTTGCCTGCGGGCGAGAGCGAGCTCTGCGAGCGCATTGTGAGCAGTGGCCTGTCGCTGGAACAGCTGGAAACCCGGGTGTTGGCTCTGGCTGTTGAGCGCAGCGGCGGCAACTTGTCGGGTGCTGCGCGCCTGTTGGGCCTGACACGGCCCCAACTTGCCTACCGGCTCAAGCGCCAGCAGCTCGATGATGAATCGCCTTGAAAACCCTGACCGGGACCCACCTTATGCTGCCCAACCAGACGTTCACCGACCACCTGCTGCGCGCGGCCAGCGAATCGCCGCGCACCCTGTCCGAGCGGGCGTACCTGGCGGTGCGGCAGGACATCGTTCAGGGGCGCCTTGCGCCGGGTGAGCGCCTGCGTGTCGAGCACCTGAAAGACCGCTACGCTGTCGGCGCTGGCACGCTGCGCGAAGCGTTGGCGCTGCTGGTGTCCGATGCGCTGGTCACGGTCGAAGGGCAGCGCGGCTACCGCGTGGCCGAGATCTCGCTGGCCGACCTGAAAGACCTGACCGACACCCGTGTGATGCTGGAAACCGAAGCCCTGCGCCAGTCGATCCGACTCGGTGATGCGCGCTGGGAGCGTGACCTAACGCAGGCCTTTGTAGCCCTGACCGAAGCTGAGCAGCAGCCGGGCGGATTGGAGCCCCAGCGCTGGGAACTGGCCAACAAGCGTTTTCACGAAGCCTTGATTTCAGCGCACCGGTCGCCTTGGAGCAAACATTTACTGGGCATGCTTTACCGGCACGGTGAGCGTTACCGGCAGGTCGCCATTCGCATGGGCGCTACGCAGGCGGTGCACCGGGACGTGCACGACGAGCACACCAGCATTTACACCGCTGCCATCGCGAGACAGGAAGCGCGCGCCGCGCTGGCTTTGGAGGCACACATCCGGTTGACCTGCGATCTGTTGGTGCGCGATGCGGCCTTGCGTGAGGCGCAGACGGTGCTGGCCTGAACGCGATCCTCTGAACGGGTTTGCGAGCCTGGCGAGAGCGCGAACCTGCGCTTACAGCAGCGCCGGAAACAGCTTCACCAGCCCGGTGGCCATCACCTCCACCGCCAGGGCGGCCAGGATCAGGCCCATCAGCCGGGTCATCACGTTGATGCCGGTCTGGCCCAGAAACCGTGAAATGGGTTGGGCCAGCGTGAAGCACACGGCGGTGGCCAGTGCGATGACCACGCCGTAGCCCACCAGTGCGGCGTGCTGCAAAAAGGTGGCGGCCTGGTCGGCGTAAATCACCACGGTGGACATGGTGGCCGGGCCGGTGAGCAGGGGAATGGTGAGCGGCACCACGGCAATGGAGGCGCGGGCCGAGGCGTCGTCCACCTCGCTTTGGTTGGTCTTGGCTTCGGCGGGTTGGGCGTTCAACATGGACAGCGCCGATGTCAGCAGCAGCATGCCGCCCCCCACCTGAAAACTGGCCAGAGAAATGCCGAAAAACTCCAGGATCTGCAGGCCGATGATGGCGCAGGTGGCGATGACCGCAAACGCGCTGATGGACGAGATCAGGATGGTGCGCTTGCGCTGTGCCGACGTGAAGCGCTGCGTGTAGTGGATGAAAAACGGGACGATGGCCTGGGGGTTGACGATG
>JAUXXN010000525.1 GCA_030684755.1 Hydrogenophaga sp. | reverse complement strand
GAGGAGCCGACCGCAGGTCGGCGGGGGACATGAGCGGAGACAGGCACACGGGTCCCATGGCGGGCACAGCACCAACTTATCGAATAAACCACACACTTGCTCTCGTCTAGGAAACTGAAATGTTCACCAAAATTTTGATTGCCAACCGGGGTGAGATCGCCTGCCGCGTGATCGCTACCGCCAAAAAAATGGGCATCGCCACCGTGGCGGTGTATTCCGAGGCCGACAAGGAAGCGCGCCATGTGGCGCTGGCCGACGAGTCGGTGCTGCTCGGCCCGGCGCCCTCGCGTGAGTCCTACCTCGTCGCCGACAAGATCATCGAAGCCGCCAAGAAAACGGGCGCACAGGCCATTCACCCCGGCTACGGTTTTTTGAGCGAAAACGAAGCCTTTGCCAAACGCTGTGAACACGAAGGCATTGCCTTCATTGGCCCGCGCCATTTCTCCATTGCCGCCATGGGCGACAAAATCGCGTCCAAAAAACTGGCATTGGAAGCCAAGGTCAACACCATTCCAGGTTGGAACGATGCCATTGAAACGGCTGAGCGTGCGGTGGAAATTGCCAAGGACATTGGCTACCCGGTGATGATCAAGGCCTCGGCGGGTGGCGGCGGCAAAGGCTTGCGCGTGGCATTCAACGACAAAGAAGCGTTTGAAGGCTTCACCAGCTGCCGCAACGAAGCACGCAACAGTTTTGGCGACGACCGCGTGTTCATCGAAAAATACGTGCTGGAGCCGCGCCACATTGAAATTCAGGTGTTGGGCGATTCGCACGGCAACGTTCTTTATTTGAACGAGCGCGAATGCTCGATTCAGCGCCGCCACCAAAAGGTGATTGAAGAGGCGCCATCGCCCTTCATCTCCGACGCCACCCGCAAAGCCATGGGCGAACAGGCTGTGGCACTGGCCAAAGCGGTGAAATACCAAAGCGCGGGCACAGTGGAATTTGTGGTGGGCAAAGACCAAGACTTTTACTTCTTGGAAATGAACACCCGCTTGCAGGTGGAACACCCAGTCACCGAATGCATTACCGGGCTGGATTTGGTGGAGCTGATGATCCGCGTGGCCGCTGGCGAGCAGTTGCCTATCACCCAAGACCAGGTGCAGCGCAACGGCTGGGCCATGGAATGCCGCATCAACGCCGAAGACCCGGTCCGCAACTTCCTGCCCAGCACCGGGCGCCTAGTGCGTTTTGCACCACCGGCCCAGACCATGCACCAGTCCAACACCGAGGCGCTTTATGGCGTGCGGGTGGACACAGGTGTGGTCGATGGCGGAGAAATTCCGATGTATTACGACTCGATGATCGCCAAGCTCATCGTTCACGGCAAAGACCGCAATGAGGCGATTGCCAAGATGCGCGAAGCGCTCAACGGTTTCGTCATTCGGGGTATTAGCAGCAACATCCCGTTCCAGGCCGCGTTGCTGGCACACCCCAAATTTGTATCGGGCGACTTCAACACCGGCTTTATTGCCGAGCAGTACAGCCAGGGCTTTCGGGCCGAAGACGTGCCGCACGAAGATGCCGACTTTCTGGTGGCAATGGCCGCTTTTGTGCGCCGCAAGTCGCGCGAACGCGCGGCCGGCCTGACCGGCCAGTTGCCCGGCTATGGTGTCAAAGTGGGCCACGATTTCAGCGTCATCACCCTGGGCGTTGGCGGTAAAAACCGATACACGCAGGTGCATGTGGACGAGGTGTTGGGCCAGATCGGCTCTGCCGTGGTCACCATTGAGGGCAAGCGCTACGAGATCAGCAGCCCGTCACGTCTGAACGACATTTGCATCACCGGTGTGTGCAATGGCCAGCCGTTCACCGCGCAAGTGGAACGCGGCACGCCGCGCAACCCGCTGGCGCTGGTGGTGCAGCACAACGGCACCCGCATCGAGACCGTGGTGGTGTCGCGCCGCATGGCCGAGCTGCACCAGTTGATGCCGTTCAAGGCCGCGCCCGACATGAGCAAATACGTGCTCTCGCCCATGCCCGGCCTGCTGGTTGATGTGGCGGTGCAAGTCGGCCAGAAGGTGCAGGCCGGTGAACGCGTGGCCGTGATTGAAGCCATGAAAATGGAAAACGTGCTGTTTGCTGCGGCCGACGGCGTTGTGTCCAAGGTGTTGGCGTCCAAGGGCGAATCGCTTGTGGTGGACCAGCCGTTTGTGGAGTTCGAGAAATGAAAGGCACGCCAAGACCCTTCAAAGTGCTGGGCGTGCAGCAAATCGCCATTGGCGGGCCAGACAAGCTGCGCCTGCAAACGCTTTGGGTGGACATGCTGGGTTTGGAAAAAACCGGTACCTTTCAGAGCGAACGCGAAAACGTGGATGAAGACATCTGCGCCATCGGCAGTGGCCCGTTCAAGGTCGAGGTCGATCTGATGCAGCCCATCGACCCGAATAAAAAACCGGCTGTGCATGCAACACCGTTGAATCACATTGGTTTGTGGATCGACGACCTGTCTACCGCTGTGGAATGGCTCATGGCGCAAGGTGTGCGTTTTGCGCCGGGCGGCATTCGCAAGGGTGCAGCGGGCTTTGACATCACGTTTTTACACCCCAAGGCCAACGAGGAATTCCCGATTGCGGGCGAGGGCGTGTTGATTGAACTGGTGCAGGCGCCGCCCGAGGTGGTGAGCGCGTTTGCCCGTTTGGCTGGACAGCCCACCTGAGCGTCAAACCTCTTTCAACGTCACCCCCAAAGCCCTGCTTGTGCACATGCCGCAGGGCTTTTTTGTGGGTGAGTTCAGGGTTCATTCACAGATCATGTAGGTCTTGGTCAAGGCTTCCAACACCTCAAATTCTCCAGTGAAAGCCGGTGGAATGTAGAGCCCTTCGCCCGGGCCTGCTTCTTCAAAACCGCCCTGTGCGTCGTGTACCCGGCAGCGCCCTTGCAGCACGGTAAACAGCTCGCGCTCGGTATCGCCCATGGCAATGCGCCAGCGTCCGGGCTCGCAGCGCCACACACCGCAATACACCTGGCCTGCGGGCAAGGCGGTGTCGACCGCATTCCAAGTTTCACGAAGTGGGTTACCGCGTACCAGCCGATCGGGTTTCGGGTGGTCTGTGGTCGGTGAGCCTGCGGGTTCGGCGGTAAATTTGATGAGGCGTGTGTTGGCAGATGGCATGACAAAGGTGTCCACAAATCGAAAGGCAGGCTGCAGCGAGGGTACTTCTTGGAGCGCGCCGTAATAAATGGCAGAACAGATTTTTTGCAGTGAA
>JAUXXN010000508.1 GCA_030684755.1 Hydrogenophaga sp. | reverse complement strand
ACACCGGCTGGATCGGCTGCGAATACAAGCCGAAAGACGCCACACCCGGCGGCACCGACCGGGGCCTGGGCTGGATCGCTGCGCACGGACAGAACGTGTGAACCACCCCCGCGCCGCCTGCGGCGTCACCCCCTCAAGGGGGCAGCATCAGCGGCCCGGCCAAGCCGGTTCCGCGATGCACCCGGCAATACCCACCGACACCACACGAAAAGGAATCTCGACATGACCAAAAGCGGACTCAAAGTGGGCTTCATCGGCCTGGGCATCATGGGCACACCCATGGCGCTAAGCCTGCTCAACGCCGGGCACCAGCTCTACGTGAGCAGCCGCAGCCAGGTGCCCGCCGTGTTTGCCGAACACGGCGCCACCATCTGCACCAACGCCACCGAAGTGGCCAAACGGGCCGACATCGTCATCACCATGGTGCCCGACACGCCGCATGTGGAAGACGTGCTGTTTGGCGACACCGGTGTGGCCAAGGGCTTGTCAGCAGGCAAAGTGGTGGTGGACATGAGCTCCATCAGCCCCATGGCCACCAAGCAGTTTGCGCAAAAAATCAACGCACTGGGTTGCGATTACCTGGACGCACCGGTCAGCGGCGGCGAGGTGGGCGCCAAGGCCGGTAGCCTCACCATCATGGTCGGCGGGCCAGAAGCGGCGTTCGAGCGTGTCAAGCCGCTGTTTGAAGCCATGGGCAAAAACATCACCCTGGTGGGTGGCAACGGCGACGGCCAGACCACCAAGGTGGCCAACCAGATCATCGTGGCGCTCAACATCGAAGCCGTGGCCGAAGCCCTGCTGTTTGCCAGCAAGGCCGGCGCCGACCCGGCCAAGGTGCGCCAGGCGCTCATGGGTGGTTTTGCCGCCAGCCGCATTCTGGAGGTGCACGGCGAGCGCATGGTCAAGCGCACCTTCAACCCCGGGTTTCGCATCGAACTGCACCAGAAAGACCTGAATCTGGCGCTGCAAGGGGCGAAGGAACTGGGCGTGAGCCTGCCCAACACCGCGAGCGCGGCGCAACTGATGCAAAGCTGCGCGGCGCACGGCATGGCTGGGCTGGACCACTCGGCACTGTGCCGTTCGCTGGAGCTGATGGCGAACCATGAGATAGCGCCAGCGCCCATGGCTTGAAGTGCTTTCCCTCCGAGACGGAGCTGGTGTGTCTTCACTCCCTCCCCCTCTGGGGGAGGGCAGGGGTGGGGGCAGCGCGCGCCAAAACTGCAACCCGATGGACAAAGTCTGCCCGCGCAGAGCCCCCATCCCAACCTTCCCCCAGAGGGGGAAGGGGCTAAATGCAATACAGGGTAAGGGCCTGATGCGCAGCCGAGTCGGCGTCCGTCATCCCACAACCCAGCGCCTCAGTAGACTGCCAACATGCCCAACATGCCCAACATGCCCAACACCCCCGCCTCCCACCTCGCCAACCCCCGCGCCCTGCTGCGCCACCTGTATGACGTGGCGGTGCAACGCGCCCTGCCGCTGCACAACACCGCCGCTTTTCTGCCCCAGCCTCCCAAAGGCCGCACCTTGGTGCTGGGCGCGGGCAAAGCCGGTGGCGCCATGGCGCAGGCAGTGGAAGCGCTGTGGCCTGCCGGCGCGCCGCTCTCGGGCCTGGTCGTCACCCGCTACCACCACACCCCACCGCGCCCCGACGGCCTGCCCCAGCGCATCGAGGTGGTGGAAGCCGCCCACCCCGTGCCCGACGCCGCCGGCCTGGCCGCCGCCCAGCGCATCTTGCAGCTCACCCAGGGGCTCACCGAAGACGACCTGGTGCTGTGCCTCATCTCGGGCGGCGGATCGTCGTTGCTCACGCTGCCTTGCGACGGCCTCACGCTCGAAGACAAACAGCGCATCAACCGCCAACTGCTGGCCAGCGGCGCGCCCATTGGCGACATGAACACCGTGCGCAAGCACCTCTCGGCCATCAAAGGCGGGCGACTGGCCGCCGCCTGCGCACCCGCCCGCGTGGTCACGCTCACCATCAGCGACGTGCCGGGCGACGACGTGAGCGTCATCGCCAGCGGCCCCACCGTGGCCGACGCGTCCACCTGCGCCGACGCGCTCGACATCTTGCGCCGCCACGGCATCGACCTGCCCCTCGCCGTGCGCGTCCAGCTGGAAACCGGCGCCCTGGAAACCCCCAAACCCGGCGACCCGCGCCTGGCGCGTTGCGAAACCCACCTGATCGCCACGCCCCAGCAAAGCCTGGAAGCCGCCGCCGAAGCCGCCCGCGCTCTGGGCCTGCGCGCGTATGTGCTCAGCGACGAGATCGAAGGCGAGTCGCGCGAGGTGGGCAAGGTGCACGCCGCGCTGGCACGCTCCACGGCGCTGGGCCGCAGCAGCTTTGAGACGCCCTGCGTCATCTTGAGCGGCGGTGAAACCACGGTGACCGTGCGCCCGCGCACCGAAGGCCAGGCCAGAGGCCGGGGCGGACGGGCCGGCGAATTCTGCATGGGCCTGGCGCAAGCCCTGGGCGGCCAGGCCGGCGTGTGGGCACTGGCCGCCGACACCGACGGCATCGACGGTGTGGAAGACAACGCCGGCGCCCTCGTCACCCCCGACACCCTGGCCCGCGCCAGCGCACTGGGCCTGAACATCACCGACCACCTGGCCCGCAACGACTCGTATGGCTATTTCGAGCCCCTGGGCGACTTGGTGACGACCGGGCCCACCCACACCAATGTGAACGACTTTCGGGCGGTGTTGGTGCTGTGAATACCGGGCTTATTCGCCGCACAAAATGCGGTGAATAAGACGCACAATCGCCGCATGTTCACTGAAAAACCCCAACGCTCTCACACATACCTCTGGCAGCGCACCGACTGGCCCCAGTGGCGCTTTGACGCGGTTGCGCTGGCCGACACGCTGGCCCAGGTGCATCGCGCACAGGGCTATTTGGCGGGCCGTACGGCCGAACTGGGACTTGCACAGCGCGATCAGGCTACCTTGCAAGCCCTGACGCAAGAGGTTGTCACCACCAGCGCGATCGAAGGCGAGGCGCTCAACCCAGACACCGTGCGCTCCTCCATCGCCCGCCGGTTGGGGGTGGACATTGGTGCGCTGGCACCGGTGGACCGCCATGTGGATGGCGTGGTGGACATGGTGCTGGATGCCACCCAGCACCACGCCCACCCGCTCACCGCCGAGCGCCTGTTTGGCTGGCATGCCGCCCTGTTTCCCACTGGCTACAGCGGACGCGTGCCCATACAGGTGGGCGCGTGGCGCAACGACGCTGCGGGTCCCATGCAAGTGGTGTCCAGTCCCGTGGGCCGAGAAAAAGTGCATTTCCAGGCACCGCCCGCCGCCACCCTGCCCGCAGAAACCGCCGCATTTTTTCGGTGGTTCAACGCAACGCCAGCGGGCGATGCGCTCATCCACGCCGGGCTGGCCCACCTGTGGCTGGTCACCCTGCACCCGTTTGACGACGGCAACGGACGCATCAGCCGCGCCGTGGGCGACATGGCCTTGGCCCGAGCAGAAGGGTCCGCTCAAAGGTTCTACAGCTTCAGCGCCCAGATCCAGCGTGAACGCAAACAGTATTACGACCAGCTCGAAACCACCCAGCGCGGCACGCTGGATGTGACGCCTTGGCTCAGCTGGTTTTTGGCCTGCCTGCTGCGCGCTGTGCAGGGGGCCGACGGCCTGTTGTCGGGCGTGTTGAACAAAGCCCAGTTCTGGCAGCGCTGGGCGGGCACGCCCATGAACGAGCGGCAAACCCGGGTGTTGAACCACGTGCTGGACGGCATGGAAGCCAAGCTCACCAACGCGAAGTGGGCCACCCTCGGCAAGTGCTCAGCAGACACCGCGCTGCGCGACATCAACGACCTGCTGGCCCGTGGCGTGTTGAACAAGCTGGAGGGCGGCGGGCGCAGCACGGGGTATGTGCTGGTGGGTTGTTGATTTCGAGTTTTTTGCTGTTGGTCAAGATCCAACTATTCAACCTTATCGGCGGGGTTTGTTTCTTTGTTTTGCTGCGCACCTACTGGGCTGGCACATGAAAATCCATCAAATCTTTGTCCAAAAAGTTAAGCAAATTTATAAAAAATGCCTAAAATTATGGACAAATGAATGTCGCTGGCCACTCCGCCGTTCTCGAACGGCAACTGCTCTTGCAACTGGGTGACCGACTCAAGCGCCTGCGCAAAGCGCAGGGTCTGGGCACGGTCGCTATGGCGCAGCGCGCCGGTATCTCACGCACCACGCTCAGCGCTGTCGAAGCCGGTGACCCCGGCCCCTCCATCGGCACCTACCTGCGGGTCATGTCCCTTCTCGGCGTCGGTGGCGAACTGGCCTTGCTGGCCGGCGATACCTTGCAACCCCCGCTGCCCGACACCGCCGCTGCGCGGTCTCGCCGCGCCAAGCCTGTTGTTCAGGTGCTGGTCTCGGTCGACGAAACCCGCCACCAGATACAAGACCTGCAAAGTCTCGCGCTGCACGAAGAAGCCGTGCGCCGTGTGCGCGCCGACCCCGCACTGCTGCAACAGGCGCAGGCCACGCTGGAGCGCTGGTTACAGTCCGGACCGTCGCGTTCCAGCGGTTTGTGGAAAGAATGGCAAACCATCCTGGTCAAAGGCCAATGGCGCAAAGCCCTGGGCCACACCCGCCGCGCGCAGGCGCTGCGCCAAGCGTCGCCGCTAACCACGGTGCTTCCCGAAGATGCGCGCCAGAACATCCTGGCCCAGGTGCGTGAACTGCGCCAAGGCGTGTTGCTGGGAGACGCCATGAACAAGGCCTCACCATGACCCGCGAAGAGCTGGAGCACATCATCCGCGCCAGCGCCGACGTCACGGACCAGTACGAATTCGTCATCGTCGGCAGCCAGTCCATCCTGGGCCCGGTGCCCCACCCGGAAGACGTGTTCACGATGTCAGCCGAAGCGCACATCTATCCGCTTCACACACCCGAGCTGGCTGAAAAGATCGAAGGCGCTCTGGGTGAAAGTTCACACTTTCACGACACCTACGGCTACGGCTACTACGCCCAAGGCGTCGGTCCTTAGACGGCTGTGTTGCCTGCGGGCTGGATGGATCGTGTCCACCGCGTGCAGAGCGAGAGAACCCATGGCCGGGTGGGGTACTGCCTGGATGTGGTGGACCTGTTCATGTCCAAGGCTGCGGCTGGGCGCGAAAAAGACAGGGCGTTCTGTATCGCGCTGCTCGCGTACCGGCATGTAACGGTGGAACAGGTGTTGGCGTTGGTAGCGGGTATGCCGCTGGATGAGGCTTCGAGAAAGAAGCTGAGAGCGTCGATTCGTCGTTGGGCCCGTGCGACCCCGGGTGGTTGAATCCGTGTACCGAAGGCAAACGCCACGCTCGCTTGCAGCAGGGCCATGCGGGCGCGCATGGCGTAGGGGCAGCGGCGGTAGGTGTACACCAGTGGGGTGGGGTTCATGGTGTGTGCCATGTTCAAACCATAGCGGACCCGGGTTAGCACGTGGGGCTATTCACCCGCGCTGGCAGCCTGTGGTGTGAAAGGACTACCCTGTCACTATGTCAACAAAACCCCTCACCCCACATCTTCTGTCCATCCTGCTGCGTCCCGTGCTGTGGCTCACACTCGCCGCCATGCCCCACGCCAGCCACGCCGTTGAAGAACCCACTTATGAAGTGCTGCGTACCTTCGGCACCGTGGAGTTGCGCCAGTACGCGCCTTATGTGGTGGCCGAGGTGGTGGTTCAAGGCGCTGATGGGGATGCGGGCAGCCAAGCGTTTCCCATTTTGGCGGGCTACATTTTTGGAAAGAACAAGGGCGAGAAAAAATTTGCGATGACCGCGCCCGTCACACAGACCGCAGCTCCGGTGAAGATGGCGATGACGGCGCCGGTGACGCAGGCCGATGCGCCGGGCGGGGGCAAGCTGGTGCAGTTTGTGTTGCCCCAGGGCGTGACGCTGGACACCGCGCCCGAGCCGCTGGACCCGCGCGTGCAATTGCGCCAAGTGCCGGCCCAGCGGTGGGCGGCTATTCGGTATTCGGGCACTTGGTCGCAGGCCAATTACGACGAACACTTGGCGTTGTTGCGGGTGGCGCTAGAAAAAGAGGGCGTGGCCACCGAGGGTGAGCCGGTGTTGGCGCGCTACAACGCGCCGTTCACGCCCTGGTTTTTGAGGCGCAACGAGATTTGGTTGGCTTTGCGCTGAGCGGGCCCGCTTGGTCTGGGCTGGGTCTGTGCCACCCGGCCTGCACCACACCCATCAGCGCCGAATGCGCCAGCCGGTTTTGAACACCCACCACACCACACCCAGGCAGAGCAACATAAAGCCCAGCGTCATGCCGGTGCTGACCGCAATGTGCACATCGGCTTGGCCGTAAAACGCCCATCGCAGCCCACTGATGAGATAGACCACCGGGTTGAACAGCGACACGGTTTGCCACACCGGCGGCAACATGTTGATGCTGTAAAACGCACCGCCCAAAAAGGTCAGCGGCGTGATGACCAGCAGCGGCACGATCTGCAGTTTCTGGAAGTTGTCGGCCCACAGCCCGATGATGAAACCGAACAGGCAAAAGGTGACGGCGGTGAGCACCAGCAGCAGCACCAACCACACCGGGTGCGCCACGGTGTAGGGCACAAAAAGGCGCGCGGTCAGCAAAATCAAGGTGCCCAGCAGCAGGCTTTTGGTGGCGGCAGCGCCCACGTAGCCCAGCAGCACCTCGACCCAATTCACCGGCGCACTCAGCAGCTCGTAAATGGTGCCCGACCACTTGGGCATGTAAATGCCAAAAGCCGCGTTGGAAATGCTCTCGGACAGCAGCGAGAGCATGAGCAGGCCGGGGATGATGTAGGCGGCGTAGCTCACACCGCCCATGTCGCCCATGCGCGAGCCAATGGCCGAGCCGAACACGATGAAATACAGCGAGGTGGTGAGCACCGGCGCCATGATGCTTTGCGCCCAAGTGCGCAAGGCGCGGTTCATTTCAAAGCGGTAAATGGCGCGCACGCCGTGAAAATTGAACGTCATGCGGTCACCTGGGCTTGATGGGACTTGGGTGAATCGGATGGGGTTTTGGGCGCGTTTACCAAACCCACAAAAATTTCTTCTAACGAGCTTTCGCTGGAGCGCAGGTCTTTGAAGTGGATGCCCTGTGCACCCAGCGCGGCCAGCAGTTCGGCAATGCCGGTGTCGTCCTTTTGCACATCAAAGCTGTAGGTCAGCGTCAGGCCGTCGGCGCTCAGGCTCAGTGGCCAACGCGCCAGCGCGGCGGGCACGGAGGCCAAGGGCTGTTGCAGGCTGAGCGCCAGTTGCTTTTGGCCCAATTG
>JAUXXN010000504.1 GCA_030684755.1 Hydrogenophaga sp. | reverse complement strand
CGCTGCGTCAAACTGGATCAGGTTGCTAATTTCCTGCTCGCCTTCGGGCGACCGGAACGAGCGCCCCAGCCCAGAAATGACGCCCGACGACACCGACGGCCCGATGCCGAAGGGAAAGCCCACCGCCACCACCTGTTCACCCGGGCGCAGGTCGTGGGTGGACCGCAGGGTGGCCGCGCTCAGGTCGTCTGGGATGGTGTGGGCCTGCAGCACGGCCAGATCGTTTTCAGGCTGCGCGCCCACCACACTGGCCGCCGAGGTGCTGCCGTCGGCAAACACCAGCCGGATGCTCTGTGCGCTTTGCACCACATGCAGGTTGGTCAGGATCACACCCTTGTCTACGATGACCACCCCGGTGCCCACGCCCTGTTCTTCGTCTTCACCTTTTTTGTTTTTGGCGAGCGACACGACGCGTACCACCGAGGGGCGGATTTTGTCGGCCGCACGGGCCGCCACCGAAGGCAGGTTTTGGGTGGTGAGGGTGCGCAACACCGCCGCGTCGATGTCTTTTTGCGTCAGCCCACTGGCGCCACCCGGGCCGCGCAGCAGCACGCTGGCCAGCAGCAGCACGCCCAGCAGCGACATGGCGCCCCACATAACGCGCGGGCTGGCGCTGGCCTGGAGCAGACGGTGGCCCAGCGAGGCACGGTTCGTGAGAGGAGATGCAGCCGCGAGCAAATCTGACTTAGGCGCTGCGACCACGCCAAGGCTAACAGATCGGCTGTACAAGGCGGGTTTGCGCATGGGCTTCTCCAAGGATGCCGAGGTGGCGTTTTGATTGCATCATGCCGCTTTGTACAGCGTGACTCAAGCGCACAACCATTGCCAGAGTTGACCAAGCAGGATTACGACGCCTTGGACATGCTTCATCCTATCTGGGTGCTAATTTTTTGATTTTCTAAACTCTTCTTGGCAGAGATCAAGGCTGCTCCAAGGCGCATCTTTAAAATAAAAAGACGGGCACCAGAGATGTCTGCCATTTTTTCACCCATCCCGAGGAATCGATACATGCCCCTCATGACTTGGTCCAACGAACTGTCCGTTGGCTTGCCCGACATTGACCGCGAACACCACTGGCTGCTGGATGCCACCAATCTGCTGCACGATGAACTGAGCAAACCGCAACCCAGCCCCGCCGTGGTGGGCGACACCTTGCACGGCCTGATGGACTACACGGTGAACCACTTTGTGGGCGAAGAGTCGTTGTTCCAGCAGGTGCAGTACCCGCATGCCGACGCGCACCGGGCGCTGCACGACCGGTTCACCGCGCAGGTGATGGGCCTCATCAACGACCACGAGGCGGGCAAAGACATTGGCACGAACACGCTGGAACTGCTGAAAAACTGGCTGATCCAGCACATCATGGTGGCCGACAAGGCCTATGTGCCCTTCATCTTGGCCGCCGAAAGCGCAGCAAACCGCGCCCGCGCGGGCCGCAGGCCAGGCCTCAAGCGCCCACGCGCCTGGGCAGACAAACGCGGTAAACAACGCGCCCGGCACCAAGGCTGAACGGCGCCGCAGCGCTGTTACTTTTTCTGCACCGGGTTGGCGGTGAGCCAATTGGCAGGGTAGGCGCGCATGAACTCTTTGGCTTTTTGCGGGTGGGCGGTGAGCCAAGCGCCGTAAGCCCCTTCGTTCAACACCGCAGGCATGCGTTTTTCTGAACCGGGCTGCTGGTAGCGGTTCATCAGAGCATGGCTGTTGGCGTTGACCGTGAGCAAAGTGAAACTGACGATGACCTGGCCATCGGCCCCGGTCCAGCTTTCCCACAAACCAGCCACGCCCATGGGCTTGCCGTCCACCCGGGCAATGCGGGTGGGCACGGCCTTGCCGCTGCGGTAATCGTCTTCAATGAACGACATCATGGGCACAATGCAACGCTGGCCTTGTGTCCACGCGTCGTAGAAGTTTTTTGACGTGCTCACAGTTTCCGAACGGGCGTTGACCAGTTTCGTGGAACGCAGCTTGGCATCGGACGCAGACTTCACCCATATCGGTACGAAACCAAACTGACCCGCGACCAGTTCCAGCACCAAGGGCGCGGCTTCGCCATTGGGCGCGTTTTCGGCCGGGGCGCTGTCGCTGGCGGCATTGTCAGTTGGGGCGGGCGGACTGGCCTGCGGGGCTTTGCGAATAAACACACCCGGCTGGCGCGGCCACACGTTGCGCCCCAAGAGAATTTCGGGGGCTGCCACGTTAAAGGCATCGGGGTACAGCTCGACGGGCTGAAGGCTTTCGTATTGGGAACTCATGCGGCGATGCTAGCCGAACACAGAACCTCACCAACCCACCCAGTGTGAAGCCTGAACGGACGCCTTCAACCAAGGCGCCGAAGTGCCCGCACAAGGAACGGCATTTGCCGCCAAAGTCGATCCTATTTTTCAGGCGGCCACCCGTGCCTTTGGAGTCGCTGTTGCCGAATGTGCGTTGCCGCACCGACAGAAAAACAACCGGTCCCGAAACTGACGTTGCCCCAACCGCCGCGTGGACCCGACACCATGCGCCAGTCTCCGTATGCCGTCTGTGGCCGCCGAGCCGCACCTCGGCTGCGGCCCCCAGAAAACCCACCCGAGAGAAACCCATGAAAACCAACCCGATCAAATACCGTCCTTGGCAATGGCTTGCGCCCCTGATGCTCAGCTCACTGGTGGTGGCCTGCGGTGGCGGTGAACCCGTGCTCGGCTTTGACAGCAACGGATCATCCCCTCCCCCTGTGAATCCGGCGGTGGCACCACCGGTGGTGACTCCCATCGCACTGGCCTCAGCCGACAGATTCGGCATTTTTGGTGGATCGGCGGGCATGACCAACCAGGGGTTGCTCACCGTCATCAACGGCCACATCGGCACCACAGCGGTCTCAACCGCAGTCACCGGCTTTCATGACAACACCCCAGGTTGCACCTACACCGAAACGGGCTTGAATGCAGGCCTGGTGAACGGAACCATTTACACCGCTGCACCATCTCCCACCGTCGCCTGTCCGACCGAAGGCACGGCGGGCACTTTTGCCATTGCCAGCGTTGCACGGGCAGACGCCTTGGCGGCCTACAACACGCTGGCCGGCATGGCCGGAGGCCCAGACCCCCGTGCTGGCAACTTGGCCAACTTGGTTCTCAAGCCCGGCGTCTACACGGCCGCAGCCGGCACATTCAAGATTGAGGGCGGCGACCTGACTCTGGACGCACAAGGCAATCCCAACGCAGTGTGGGTGTTCCAGATGGCCAAAAGCCTCACGGTGGGCGGCCCCGGCGCGGCATTTCCGCAAAGCGTGGTGCTGGTGGGCGGCGCACAGGCCAAGAACGTGTTCTGGCAGATCGGCAGCGCGGCCACCATCAACGCCGGTGGTGGAGGCACCATGGTGGGCACCCTCATTTCCAAGGCTGGCAGCGCGTTTTCCACACCGGGCAACGCGACGGTCGTCACGCTCAACGGGCGCGTGCTCTCGCTGGACGCGTCCGTCACTCTGGTGAACACCGTCATCAACGTGCCAGCCCCTTGATGCAAACCGCATCCCAGACCACTTTTTGGCAGAACCCCATGACACCCACACCCCACAAAAACGCAGGCGCCCTGAGCCTGATCACCCTGGCGCTGTTCGCCAGCCCCATGGCCCTGGCCCAAGGAACTGGCTGGTACGGCGGTGCCAACGCCGGCCGCTCAGGAGCGGAGATCGACGATGCTCGCATCACCAGCGGACTGCTGGGACAAGGCTTCAACACCACCTCGATCCAAGACCGGGACCGCAGCAACGGCTTCAAGCTGTACGGCGGCTACCAATTCGGTCCTTACGTCGCAGTGGAAGGCGGTTACTTCGACCTCGGTCGGTTCGGCTACAAGGCCAACACCGTGCCAGCAGGCTCGCTGGACGGCGAGTTGCGCGCCCGGGGATTGAATCTGGACCTGGTGGGCACGCTGCCGCTGACCCGCAGCCTGTCGGCAATCGCTCGCGTGGGTGTGAACCATGCGCGCGTCAACAGCCGGTTTTCCAGCACCGGTGCCGTTCAGGTGAACAACCCGACGGCGCGCAAGAACGAAACCAACGTCAAATACGGCCTGGGGCTGAACTATGCGTTCACCGATGCCCTGGCCATGCGGCTGGAGGTGGAGCGTTACCGTGTGAACGATACCATCGGCAACAAAGGCGATATCGACATGGTGTCGGTGGGTCTGGTGTACCGTTTTGGGGGCCCAACGCCCCAGCCAACACCGCGCACCGAGGTGCCCATGCCTTTGGTTGTGGTGGCACAAGAGCCAGTGCCGACCGCCCCCGCCGCCGTGCCGCCACCACCGCCCGCACCGGTGGTTCCTGTGCCAGCCCCATCCAGGCGCGTGAGCCTTTCGGCCGAGTCGTTGTTCGGCTTTGACGCCAACACCGTCAAGCCCGAAGGCCGGGCGTCGCTGGACCAATTTGCCCGCGATCTGTCGGGCACCACCTACAGTTCGATCAGCGTGCAAGGCCACACCGACCGGCTGGGTTCAGAGGCATACAACCAGAAACTGTCTGAACAGCGCGCCGCGGCCGTGAAGCACCACTTGGTCACCGTCGGCCAACTCAATGGCAGCAAGATCGTGGCCGAAGGCCGGGGAGAAACCCAGCCGGTCACGAAGCCCGAAGATTGCCAAGGCCAGCAGCGCACGCCAGCGCTGGTGGCCTGCCTACAGCCCGATCGCCGGGTTGAAGTGGAAGTCACCGGCACGCGCTGAGCGGCTGAGGCCACAGCCCTACAACAGACAGAAACCCAGGCCGCCCAGTGCGGCCTTTCTGTTGCCTACAGTTCGGTCCGCACCCAATACCGGAACGAAAAAATGCCCCCGGGGCAAGCCGCCGGGGGGCCGTACAACACCTGTTTTCTCAGCGCTGGGACGTCGTGAGCCCGGGCGTCGTCAGATGCGTCCCATCAACACCAGCACCAGCAGAATGACCACCACCAGCCCCAGCCCGCCGCTGGGGCCGTAGCCCCAGCTTTTGCTGTGCGGCCACGTCGGGATGGCGCCAATTAACATAAGGATCAAAAGAATCAACAAGATGGTGCCGATGCCCATGGGGTTCTCCTTCGGTGGGTTGATACGTCGATCAGTTGGCAGGCGCAGGGACGACGATCACCTTGGTGTCTCCACCGGTCTTGCCGGTTTCTCCTTGGGTGCCGGTTTCGCCGGTGGCACCGGTGGATCCGGTAGAGCCGGTCGATCCGGTGTAACCCGTGTCGCCAGTGGCGCCGGTTGAGCCTGTAGCGCCGGTGTCACCCGTGGCTCCAGTTGAACCGGTGTAACCCGTATTGCCGGTGTTACCGGTTGCGCCTGCGGCGCCTGCCGGACCGGCGGGGCCGGGCACCATGATGGGAGCGGGCGCGGTGTTGACCACCACGGGTTCGCGGTCACAGGCCACCAAACTGAAGGTGGACAACAGGGTGATAAGCAAGAGGGACTGGCGCATAGGGTTCATGGGAAATCCTTGAAATAAAGGGGTGTGGCGTCACCGCAGCGGTGCGGCGACACCACACAACGCAACCCGACGGACAAGCTTGTCCGTCTGTTGTTTTGCAGCGTAGACGCTTACACGCGTGCGGTCTGTGCGTTGTCGAACAAGTGGTGCAGAAACATCTGGCGGGCACATCCACGCCACACCTAACCACAGACCCGCCCTGCCGCAGTGGACTGAAAGCCCTGCCCACCGCATGAACGCCCTGGCCATGCACCGGGACGGCTGCGAGGGGGGAACACCATTTGCCGCCAAAATCGACGCTCTTTTGAGGAGTTGTGGTGTCCTGGTCTCGCCTTGTTGATCCATTTGCTGTTCCATGGGTTTTGCCCGCCGCTGCGGCACCCAACCGCCGCACCGTGCTGCGCTGCGGCGCAGGCCTTCTGGCCATGAGCGCCTGGGGCCATGCCACCAGCGCCACCGCCGGCACAGATGCCAGCAGCGTCCTGCCCCCCATGGCACCCGTGCCGGGTGGTGTTGCGCGCTTGTCGCTCGGGCCATCCGCCACACGGCCAACGGCGTTTGTGGCCGGCAGCGATGGCAACCCGGTGCCGCTGTTGGTACTGGGTGATGTGATTGAATGGACCGCGCTGGTGGGCATACCGCTGGCCGCTGCGCCAGGCGAAGCCACCTTGGACGTGCGCTTTGACGACGGCAAGCCACAGACCCTGCGCTACACCGTGCGCCCCAAGCGCTACGCCGAGCAGCACCTGAAGGTGGCGCCCAAAACGGTGGACCTGTCTCCCACCGACTTGGTCCGCTTTGAGCGCGAGCGCGCCCATCAGCAGCAGGTGATGGCGGTCTTCAGCGAGCCCCTGCCCGACCTGAACCGCCTGCGCATGCGGGTACCCACGCCGGGACGGCGCTCCAGTTCGTTCGGGCTGCGCCGGGTGTTCAACGGCCAGGCGCGCAGCCCGCACAGCGGCATGGACATTGCCGCACCCACCGGCACGCCGGTGGTGGCACCTTTGCCAGGGCGGGTGATCGACACCGGCGACTATTTTTTCAACGGCCAGACCGTGTGGCTGGATCACGGCGGCGGCCTGTTGAGCATGGTGTGCCACCTGAGCGCCATCCGGGTGAAGCTGGGCGATGTGCTCGACGCTGGCGAGCCCTTGGGTGCTGTGGGCGCCACGGGACGCGTGACCGGGCCACACCTGCACTGGGGCGTGATGCTCAACCGCGCCATGGTGGACCCAGCGCTGTTTCTGGCGGCCTGACTGGCCCACACTTCCACCATGCTGAT
>JAUXXN010000501.1 GCA_030684755.1 Hydrogenophaga sp. | reverse complement strand
AATCGTTTTGATCTGGCAGTTATGGTCGAAACGGTGAACGTGGCAGAATCTGGCTTAGGTCCTGACGGTTTTAAGTTAGTCGCTGGCCAAGCCGTAGTAGATTATGGCCGGCAGAGTGGGCACGATTTTGTTGTTGACGGTGAACCAAGGGTGGTTGTAGAGCGGCTTACCATCAGTTTCTAGGTGGTACAGCCCCACCGAGAACTCGTCTTTCAGGCCAATGCCCCAGCGGTAGGTGGGCGCTATGCCTTTTTTGTTGATCTTGGCCCCATGGTTGTCGGCGTCGTGGGCCATGGCATTGATGCGCAGCGCGGCGTCGTCACCGGTCTTGATGTTGAAGTCGCCTGTGAGTCGCACCTCTTTGCCGGTGCCCACCGTCAGGTTGACCTCGTGCTGGTCCATCAAGAACGGTTGTTTGCTGACTTGGTTGACCACACCGCCGGTGGACCCTTTGCCAAACAGCATGGAAGCCGAGCCTTTGAGAATCTCGACCCGATCGTGGTTGAAGGTGTCGCGCTCGATCAGCGGCGCGTCGCGCAGGCCGTCCACATAAATGTCGCCCGCTTGGCCTAGCGAAAAGCCGCGCAGGCGCACATCTTCTTCGCCGGTTTCACCGGCCAGAAAGGTCACACCTGCGGTGGTTTTCAGCACCTCACGGAAGTCGTCGAGGTTGCGGTCGTTCAGCAGCATTTCCGTCATCACCGTGACCGATTGCGGAATCTCGCGCAGCGCTTGCTGGCCTTTGCCTATGCTGCTGTCGGTGGTGCGCAGCTGGTTTTTGCTGGGTGGCGTGTCGGCCTGTTCACGCACTTCGACGGTGGCGAGGGTTTTTTCGATGTTGCTGGGTGACGTTTGCGCCATGGCGCCCACCGAACCTGCCAGCAACAGAGCCCCCAGTGGGAGCAGGGTGGCGTTGGCGGTGGTTCTTTTCGAAGTGGGTGTCTCTGAGGCGATGGCGGAGTGGATATGTTGTTCGCGGTTGGACATGGTGGCGTGGTCAGTCGATCGAGTTTTCGGCTGGCTAAGACGCACGGCATGTGGCGTTGTGGCTGGCTATTGGTGGGTATTTTACATTGAACAAGAACGATTCGTAATAAGATTAATAAACATTTTTACCACGAACGCGTGACATCAACAGCAGCCCTGGCGAACGGGCGCGCAGTGACAGAGTTATGTTGCAAAGCAACAAAATCTATGAGCTTGATAGAAGCTATCAATAATAATAATCAATAGATGTGCGCTATGATTCATCCATCGCTACACAGCGACCCTGTTCCCCAACTCTCTCAAACCAACCTAGGAAACACCATGTCCCTGATCAACACCCAAGTCCAGCCCTTTAAAACCCAAGCTTTCCACAACGGCAAGTTCATTGAAGTCTCCGACGAAAGCCTCAAAGGCAAATGGTCGGTTCTGATCTTCATGCCAGCCGCCTTCACCTTCAACTGCCCGACCGAAGTCGAAGACGCAGCAGACAACTACGCCGAGTTCCAGAAGGCCGGTGCCGAGGTCTACATCGTCACCACCGACACGCACTTCTCGCACAAGGTGTGGCACGAGACCAGCCCCGCCGTGGGCAAGGCCCAGTTCCC
>JAUXXN010000359.1 GCA_030684755.1 Hydrogenophaga sp. | reverse complement strand
GGTGCGCTGCACCAGCGCCACACCCGCCACCCGCTCCAGCTCGGCCATGCGCTGGCTCACAGCCGCCTTGCTCACGCCCAGGCGGGCGGCTGCTGCGGTGTAGCTGCCCTGCTGCGCCAACACATTGAGCCAGTGAAAGTGGCCCCAAAGCTCCTGGTTTTTTGCGTGCAAGGGGTGTTCGTTCATGGCGCTATTGTTCAGCAAACTGAACAATCAATTCAGCATTTTGGCCTTGTCCTGTGCGGTGGCGGTTTCTAAACTGCACACATATTCCGCACTTCAACCCTAAGCCACAACCCCAAGAGACGCCCCATGACCACATCCATTGCACATTACATCGGCGGCGCCGTAGCCGCCGGTTCGTCCACCCGCGCGCAAGACGTGTTCAACCCCGCCACCGGCGCTGTTACAGGCCGGGTGTCGCTGGCCAACGCCGCCGACGTGAACGCCGCCGTGGCCGCAGCCCAAGCGGCCTTCCCCGAATGGGCCGACACCCCGCCCATTCGCCGTGCGCGTGTCATGTTCAAGTTTTTGGAGCTGGTCAACCAGCACAAAGACACGCTGGCCCACCTCATCACGGCCGAGCACGGCAAGGTGTTCACCGACGCGCAGGGTGAGGTGTCGCGCGGCATCGACATCATCGAATTTGCTTGCGGTATTCCGCAGCTGCTCAAAGGCGACTTCACCGACCAGGTGTCCACCGGCATGGACAACTGGACGCTGCGCCAGCCGCTGGGCGTGGTGGCCGGCATCACGCCGTTCAACTTCCCCGTGATGGTGCCCATGTGGATGTTCCCGGTGGCCATTGCTGCGGGCAACACCTTCATCTTGAAGCCCAGCCCCACCGATCCGAGCGCCAGCTTGTTCATGGCCAACCTGCTCAAGCAGGCCGGTCTGCCCGACGGCGTGTTCAACGTGGTGCAGGGCGACAAAGAAGCCGTGGACGCGCTGCTGGTCCACCCCGACGTCAAAGCCATCAGCTTCGTCGGTTCCACGCCCATTGCGAATTACATCTACGAGACCGGCGCGCACCACGGCAAACGTGTGCAGGCCCTGGGCGGCGCCAAAAACCACATGGTGGTGATGCCTGATGCTGATCTGGACCAGGCCGTGGATGCGCTGATTGGAGCCGCTTACGGCTCGGCTGGCGAGCGCTGCATGGCGATTTCGGTGGCGGTGCTGGTGGGCGACGTGGCCGAGAAGATCATGCCCAAGCTGATCGAGCGCACCCGGGCGCTGAAGGTGCTCAATGGCACCAACCTAGCCGCCGAGATGGGGCCGATTGTGACCGCCGCAGCGCACCAGCGCATCACTGGCTACATCGAAGCCGGCCAAGCCGAGGGCGCGAAGATGTTGGTGGATGGCCGCCGTTTTGACGCGAAGCAGACCGGCGAGGGTTGTGAAAACGGCTTCTGGATGGGCGGCACGCTGTTTGACCACGTGACGACCGACATGAAGATTTACAAGGAAGAGATTTTTGGCCCGGTACTGAGCTGCGTGCGCGTGCCCGACTTTGCCCGGGCCGTGCAGATCATCAACGACCACGAGTTTGGCAACGGCGTGAGCTGCTTCACCCGCGACGGCAACGTGGCCCGAGAGTTTGCGCGCCGCATCCAGGTGGGCATGGTCGGCATCAACGTGCCGATCCCCGTGCCCATGGC
>JAUXXN010000491.1 GCA_030684755.1 Hydrogenophaga sp. | reverse complement strand
TGGGGTTCTGGCGCACCCACTCCAGTTCCTTCTTCATGGCCTTGGTGCGCGCGTCTTCGGTGCGCTGCTCCTGCTCCAGGCGGGCTTCTTTTTGCTCCAGCCAGGTCGAGTAGTTGCCCTTGTACGGAATGCCATGGCCCCGGTCGAGTTCCAGAATCCACTCAGCGGCGTTGTCCAGGACGTAGCGGTCGTGGGTGATGGCGACCACGGTGCCCGGGAAACGCTTCAAGAACTGCTCCAGCCACTCCACCGATTCGGCGTCCAAGTGGTTGGTCGGTTCGTCGAGCAACAGCATGTCTGGCTTGGACAGCAGCATGCAGCACAGCGCCACGCGGCGTTTTTCACCACCCGAAAGCAGGCCCACCTTGGCGTCCCAGGGTGGCAAGCGCAGCGCGTCGGCGGCAATTTCCAGCTGGTGCTCGCTGTCGGTACCGGCGGTGGAAATGATGGCTTCGAGCTGGGCCTGCTCAGCAGCCAGGGCGTCGAAGTCGGCGTCTTCTTCGGCGTAGGCGGCATACACCTCGTCCAGCCGCTTTTGCGCGGCGCGCACACCGCTCATGCTGGCTTCCACCGCTTCTCGCACGTTTTGCTCAGGGTCCAGCTTAGGCTCCTGCGGCAAGTAACCAATGCGGATGCCCGGCATGGGAATGGCTTCGCCTTCAATTTCCTTGTCGATGCCGGCCATGATTTTCAGCAGCGTGGACTTGCCCGAGCCGTTGGTGCCGAGCACGCCGATCTTGGCGCCGGGGAAAAAGGAAAGCGAGATGTCTTTAAGAATCTGGCGTTTGGGCGGCACGATTTTGCCGACCTTGTTCATGGAAAAAACGTATTGAGCCATTTTTGAAAAATTGAAAAGTGACCGAAGAAACGAAAGCGGTTGTGCGGGCTTGGGCGGCTGCGTTTGGCCCCAAGCGTGTGGAGTCGCCGCACTGAAAAACCGGCGGCTGCGCCAGACGCTGAACCATTGATTATCTGCGCATGCGACAATACGCCCTGTTGAGCACTTCAGTTGGCTCAACACCAGCCCTTTGCTGGGGTGCGCACAAACCACTTGTTGGCACCAAACTCTTGAATCCATCTGCCCCAGACTGGCCAGGCGCGGCTCCTCACACGGATGCTGCAACTGGAGTGGCCGATGCCCCCAGCGCCCTGGACGGGCGCCTCATCAAGCAATGAACTTTGACGATCTGAAACTGGCTCCGGCCATTGTGCAAGCGGTGCGTGAGCACGGCTACGAAACCCCCACCCCCATCCAGGCCGAGGCGATTCCCGCCGTGCTGGCCGGGCGCGACCTGCTCGGTGGCGCCCAGACGGGCACCGGCAAAACCGCCGCATTCACCCTGCCCATGCTGCACCGCCTGAGCGTGGGTGAACGCGCCAAGAACCGCTTTGGCGGCGTGGCCATCCGTGCGCTGGTGCTCACCCCCACCCGCGAACTCGCGGCTCAGGTGGAAGAGTCGGCACGCGTTTACGGCAAGCACCTCTCGCTCACCTCCACCGTGATCTTCGGTGGCGTGGGCATGAACCCGCAAATCAACGCCATGAAACGCGGCGTTGACATTCTGGTGGCCACCCCCGGCCGCCTGCTCGACCTGCAGCAGCAAGGTTTCCTGGACCTGTCTGGCGTGCAAATGCTGGTGCTGGACGAAGCCGACCGCATGCTCGACATGGGCTTCATCCACGACGTGAAGAAAATTTTGGCCCTGGTGCCCAAAGAAAAGCAAAGCCTGCTGTTCTCGGCCACCTTCAGCGACGAAATTCGCGACTTGGCCAACAACCTGCTCAAAGACCCGCTGAGCATCCAGGTGACGCCGCGCAACACCACGGTGCAGCGCATTACCCAGGTGATTCACCCGGTGGGCCGAGGCAAGAAAAAAGCCCTGCTGGTCCACATCATCAACCAGCACAACTGGAGTCAGGTTCTGGTGTTCACCCGCACCAAGTTCGGCGCCAACAACGTGGCCGAGTTCCTGACCAAGAACGGCATCCAGGCCATGGCGCTGCACGGCAACAAGAGCCAGGGTGCCCGCACCCAGGCGCTGGCCGGCTTCAAGAGCGGCGATATTCGCGCCCTGGTGGCGACCGACATCGCAGCCCGTGGCATTGACATTGATGAACTGCCGCACGTGGTGAACTACGAAATCCCGAACGTCAGCGAAGACTATGTGCACCGCATTGGCCGCACCGGCCGCGCCGGCAAAAGCGGTGAAGCCGTCAACCTTGTGAGCCTGGACGAAGAAGGCTTCATGATGGACATTGAGCGCTTCACCAAGCAGCAGATTCCGGTGCAGATGTTCCCCGAGTTCATGCCTGAGCCAGGTGAAAAAGCCGAACCCATCGCCATGGGCCGCCAGACCATCTGGGGTGGTGCGGGCAAGCCGCCCAGCCGCGACGTGATGGCCGCAGCGGCCAAGGCAGCACGCACCGAAATGATGCAGCGCGTGCGCGAGAAGAAAGCCGACACACCGCAAGGCCGTGGCAATGGTGGTGGCCAGCGCCAGCGCCCTGCGGCTGAAGGCACTCAGCCCGAAGGCCAGCGTACCGAAGGCCGCCGCTCACCAGGGCAGCGTCCGCAAGGCAATGGTGGCGGCGCAGGCAATGGCCAACCGCGCAATGCTGCTGGCAACCGAGGCGGTGCACAGGGCCAGCGCCCGCCGCGCCCAGCCCAAGGCGACCGCATGGACCGGGGAGATCGCCCCGATCGCAGCGAACGCAGCCCAGCCCGAGGTGAAGGTGGCGCTGAGCGCCAGCCCGGCCCGAACGCCCACTTGGGTAGCCTGCGCATCCGCGAACCGCGCCCACGCGCTGCAGCACCGGGTGGTCAACCCGATCCGCTGCGCACCAGCATCGATTCGTTGGGCAGCCGTGGCGCGCGCAACAACCGTCCTGGCCAAGGCCGTGGTGGCCCAGGCCGCAACAGCGATGCGCCGCGCGGAGGCCCTGCCGACCCGCTACGCACCAACTACGGCCGGATCAGGTAATCATCCTTGGGCCTGCGCCGTGGTGGCCGTCGCATCTTGTGCTGCGGCCATCGGCACCGGTTTTTCGGCGCTGAAAATTCATTGACATAACCTGATCTTCTCGAAGCGCCGTCAACCGCGCGGCTCCGACCAACGCCCCGTCCGCTCTTGGTACCGGGGCGTTGTTGTTTTTGCCACAGTACGCGGCCACCTTGCAGGCGACCAAAACTCACCTTTAACCGCTCAACCTCGCACAAACAGCGTGACCAGCGGTTCGTCACCCACTTGTTGGCTCCAGTGGCCGTGCACGCTGGGATCGAATGTGGCGCCCTCGGGCAGGGTGTCGGCCGAATAGAAGTGATCGCCGGGGCCAAAAATGCGCGAACTGCCGTCTTGCAGGCCGATTTCCATCTGACCTTGCAGCACAAACAGCCACTGCGGCGCACCGGTGCAATGAAACTGGCTGCGAAAACCGACCGGGCTTTGTCGCAACTGGTAACCACCCGAAGGCATCATTGGTGACAGCTGGGCTGCTGGCGTGCCTTCGGTCAAAGCCACTGTTTCTTTGCGAAATTTCGCGCGGCCGTCGGTATCGGTGTACAGCACAACTTTGTTGAAAACGCTCATAAGGGCTCCTGTAAGGGAGTTCCGGTTGTACCAGATGGAAACCACAACAGCCGGTGGACTGTTCAGTCCACCGGCTGTTGCAAGAGCCCGCGCAGCATGCGGCGCCGGGCTTCAAGGGATGGTCAACCCTCAGTTGACCACCTTCACGGGGTGGCGGTTGGGGTACAGCTCGTTGAGCTTCTGGCCCGACTCACCACCGGCCACAACATTCCCCGTTTGCTGCGCTTCACGCAACTCGGCACGCACTTGTTCGCGGGTTTTGCCCTGCGCGGTATTCGCGGCAGCGGGGTAGCGGTTGGGATACAACTCGTTGAACTTCTGGCCGGTTTCGCCCACAGCCACCAGATCGCCGGTGCGCTGCGCCTCAAACAGTTCGGCACGCACTTGCTCGCGGGACTTGCCTTGTTCGGCGGTCGCTGCAACCGGGTAGCGGTTGGGGTAAAACTCGTTGAACTTCTGACCGGTTTCACCCACTGCCACCAGATCTCCGGTGCGCTGGGCTTCTTGCAGTTCTGCTTGCACGGCTACACGGGTCTTGCCCTGGGCCGCAGCAGAAACCGCTGGGTAGCGGTTCGGATACAGCTCATTGAGCTTTTGGCCAGACTCACCGTCGGCCAAAATGTCCCCAGTGCGCTGAGCCTCAAACAGTTCGGCACGCACTTGCTCGCGGGTTTTGGGTGCATCGGTGTCAGCAGCCAAAGCATGCCCAGCAGACAGAGCAGCAACAGCCAGAGCGATAGCGGAGAGATAAGAGCGGTTCATGGTGATTTCCTTGAAATTGAACAAAAAGTACAGACAGATGGATCGTGCCGGGCCCGTGTCGATGCGTCTTTTCAGTGCGGTATCGCTTCGTTGCACTGTGTTTCGCTGCATCTCAAGTCTGGCTTCGGAGCGTTGAACGGATGTTTTTCGCTGCGATGGATGGACTTTAAAGTTTCTATTCAAGAAGAAAAACAAGACAATACGCATTGATATATTTCTATTTCAGCAACAATGATCCCCTTGAAACCCGGTAAAGCAAACCTGTGGACCGATTGACCTCCATGCGTGTGTTCCAGCGCGTCATCGACGAAGGCGGCTTTGCGGCGGCTGTACGCGCCTTGGACATCTCCCCCGCCGTGGTTACCCGGCTGGTGGCCGATCTAGAAGACCACCTGGGCACACGCCTGCTGCACCGCACCACGCGGCGCCTGTCGCTCACCGAAGCGGGCACCGCTTACCTGGAGCGGGTTCGCCAGATCCTGCAAGACGTGGACGAGGCCGACGCCTTGGTCAGCTCACAAACCATCGAACTGGCGGGTGTGCTGCGCATCTTGGCGCCACCGGTGCTGGCTACCCACGTCTTGGCGCCGCTGGTGGCCGGTTTCCAGCAGACCTACCCGAAGATCGTGCTGGATGTTGAGGTGGCAACCTACCGCGAACCGCCCATCGAAGACTTTGACATCACGCTGATCGGCGCAGATGCGTCGTTCGATGCCAACGTGATCGCCCGCCGCATCAATGTGACCGAAGCCATTTTGGTGGCAGCACCCAGCTACTTGGCACGCCACCCTGTACCCCACGCGGTCAACGACTTGCTGCGCCATGCCTGCCTGCGCATGAAGCCCGA
>JAUXXN010000487.1 GCA_030684755.1 Hydrogenophaga sp. | reverse complement strand
GCCAAGCGCCTGTGCCATGTCACTTTCGAAGCCATGTGGAAAGGCATTGTCATGGTCAAACCCGGCGCTCGCCTGGGCGACATTGGCCACGCCATTCAAACCTTTGCCGAAGGCAATGGCTACACCGTGGTGCGCGAGTTTTGCGGCCACGGCATTGGGCAGCGCTTCCACGAAGACCCGCAGGTGTTGCACTACGGCCGCCCCGGCACGCTGGACGTGCTCAAGCCCGGCATGACCTTCACCATCGAACCCATGATCAACGCGGGCAAGCGCGACATCAAAGAAATGGGCGACGGCTGGACCATTGCCACCAAAGACCGCTCGCTCTCGGCCCAGTGGGAACACACCATTTTGGTCACGCCCACGGGCTACGAAGTGCTCACGCTGTCGGCAGGTAGCCCGCCGGTGCCTGCCTTTGTGACGCCAACCCCCGCCACCGTCTGACCGGGTAACCCGGCCACCAGGAGACCGCCATGAGCGACCCCAAAGGCGACATTGGGGCGTTGCGCCTCCAATACCGCAGTGACAAATCAGCCCTGCTCGCCCAATTGGGCGTCCAGGGCGCCTCGTCGCGCGGCGTGCGCAGCGCCTTGCAGCGCCTAGCGCGCCTGACCGACCAGGCCCTGCGCGAACTCTGGAGCAGCGCAGGCTTTGGTCCCGGTTTCACCCTCATGGCGGTAGGCGGTTATGGCCGAGGTGAGCTGTTTCCTTTTTCTGATGTGGATGTGTTGGTGCTGTTGCCCGATGGCAGCCAGCCCGAGCAAGACACCACACTGAAAGCACGGCTAGAAGGCTTTATTGGCGCTTGCTGGGACGTGGGCCTTGAAATTGGCTCCAGTGTGCGCACAGCCGCCGACTGCCTTGAAGAAGCGTCCAAAGATGTGACGGTGCAAACCTCTCTGCTGGAATGCCGTCTGATTTGCGGCAGCAAGACAGCGTTCCAAGCACTGGTCAGCCAGCTGAACGAAGCCATGGACCCCAAGGCTTTTTTTGTGGCCAAAACGCTGGAAATGCGTCAGCGCCACAACAAATTTGAAAACACGCCGTACTCGCTGGAACCCAATTGCAAAGAGTCGCCCGGCGGCCTGCGCGACCTGCAGATCATTTTGTGGGTGGCCAAAGCGGCCGGCCTGGGCCGCAGCTGGGACGAGCTGGCCCGCAAAGGTCTGGCCACGCCGCTGGAAGCCCGGCAGATCAAGGCCAACGAAGCCCTGCTCAGCCTCATTCGCGCCCGGCTGCACCTGCTGGCCAACCGCCGCGATGACCGGCTGGTTTTTGACCTGCAAACCGCTGTGGCCGAATCATTTGGCTTCAAAGCCCAGGTACCCGCCGTCATCACCCCCAGCAGCCCTGGCGTGCGACCCACGCCCCATTCCCGGGGAACGCGCCGAGCCAGCGAGGCGCTGATGAAGCGTTATTACTGGGCAGCCAAGGCGGTCACCCAGCTCAACCAAATTTTGCTACTCAATATTGAAGAGCGCCTGAGCAGCAACGACGCCGGTGTGGACCGCCGCCGCCCGCTCAACGAGCGCTTTTTTGACAAGGGTGGCATGCTGGAGGTGGCGCACGACAACCTGTATGTGCAGCAACCTCAAGCCATTCTGGAAACCTTTCTCATCTACCAGACCACGGTAGGCATGAAAGGTTTATCTGCCCGCACCCTGCGAGCGCTCTACAACGCGCGACCCGTGATGAACGCGCAGTTTCGGGCCGACCCGGTCAACCGCGCCACGTTTTTTCGCATCTTGCAGCAGCCCGATGGCATCACCCACGCCATGCGATTGATGAACCAAACCTCGGTGCTGGGGCGCTACCTCTGGGTTTTCCGCAACATCGTGGGGCAGATGCAGCACGACCTGTTCCACGTGTACACCGTGGACCAGCACATCTTGATGGTGCTGCGCAACGTGCGCCGCTTCTTCATGGC
>JAUXXN010000467.1 GCA_030684755.1 Hydrogenophaga sp. | reverse complement strand
CCCACCAAGCCACCGCCTCATGTTCCTGCAACGTGACGCGCAAGCGGTTGGGAAATTCGCGCTGAACCACCGCATGGCTCACCCAGGGCACCGACTCGAACAGGCGCTTGACCTGCTGCAAATCCACAGTGAGGAAGCTGGCCGAAAGGCTGCTTTTCATCTGGGTGGCCAACTGTGCACGAAAGGTCACAGCGTTCTGGTGAGCCACATCGCCATGCACCGTGATGACTTTGACCGACCACACCGGATGGCGAACCGCCCAGGCACCCAACGCGACCAAGCACAGCATGGCAAACAGCACAGCCAAGGCATGGGTGGCCACGGTCATGAGCTTGACATCCAAGGGCAGGTCGGGCTGGTTCATGGCAGGTGCATCAGGTGGTCGGCATCGCGTTGTCCAGCGCCGCGCTGGCCAGCACGCGCAGGCACAGGTCTTCGTAAGACAGACCGGTGGCGCGGGCCGACATGGGCACCAGCGAATGGCTGGTCATGCCCGGCGATGTGTTGATTTCCAGCAAATAGGGCTGGCGGGTTTGGGCGTCAATCATCACGTCGGCACGCGCCCAGCCACGGCAGTCCAGCGACCGAAAGGCTTTGAGCACCAGCGCCTGAATGGTGGGCTCTTCGCCCTCGGGCAGGCCGCAGGGCACCAGGTATTGGGTGTCGTCGGCGAAGTATTTGTGCTCGTAGTCGTAGTTGCCACCGGGCGCAACGATGCGAATCACCGGCAGCGCTTGGGCTTGCGCACCCGCGCCCAGCACTGGGCAGGTGACCTCGTCGCCCGCAATGAACTGTTCGCACATCACCATCGGGTCTTGCTGCGCGGCCAGCGCGTAGGCGGCTTCGCACTGGTCGGCGCTGAGCACCTTGGTCAGGCCAATGGTGGAGCCTTCGCGCACCGGTTTGACGATCATGGGGGTGCCCAGCGCGTCGAAAGCAGCGCGGGTTTCTGCGGCGCTGTGTACATGGCGCCAGGCCGGGGTGGGCAGGCCCTCGGCGATCCAGATGCGCTTGGTCATGAGCTTGTCCATGGCCACCGCCGAAGCCATCACGCCGGGACCGGTGTAGGGAATGCCCAACAGCTCCAGCGCACCCTGCACCGTGCCGTCTTCACCAAAACGTCCATGCAAGGTGATGAAGCAGCGTGCAAAGCCCTCGCGCTTGAGTTCAACCAGATCGCGCTCAGCGGGATCAAACGGATGGGCGTCCACACCCTGCGAACGCAGCGCCGCCAGCACGCCCGTACCCGACATCAACGAGACCTCGCGCTCGGCCGAACGGCCGCCCATGAGCACCGCCACCTTACCCATTTGCTGAACGTCCATGTTCACTGCCTTTGTCATGCTTGATCCCCCTGTGCCAACGCAACCACACGGGCAGCCACAGCACCGATGGTGCCTGCACCCATGCACAGAACCACATCGCCATCGCGCGCATTGTCCAAAATAGCCTGTGGCATGTCGGCAATGTCGTCCACAAACAGGGGCTCTAACTTGCCCGCCACCCGCAACGCACGGGTCAACGAGCGTCCGTCGGCGGCCACGATGGGAGCTTCGCCAGCGGCATACACCTCGGCCAGCAACACAGCGTCGGCGTGGGCAATGACCTTCACAAAATCTTCAAAACAGTCTCGTGTGCGGCTGTAGCGGTGTGGCTGAAATGCCAGCACCAGACGCCGCCCCGGGAAAGCACCCCGCGCAGCCGACAAGGTGGCGGCCATTTCCACCGGGTGGTGGCCGTAGTCGTCCACCAGTGTGCAACTGCCGCCACTGGGCAAAGCGGCTTCGCCGTAGCGCTGAAAACGCCGACCCACGCCCTTGAACTCGGCCAGAGCCTGCACCACGGCAGCATCTTCTACACCGAGCTCCACCGCAATGCCGATAGCAGCCAGCGCATTGAGCACGTTGTGGTTGCCTGGCAAATTCAGCACCACATCCATGTCGGGCAACTGAATACCGTTTCTGCGCTGCACGGTGAAGTGCATCTGTGCACCCACAGCACGCACATTCACGGCTCGCACCTGGGCGTCTTCTGAAAAGCCGTAGCTGGTGATGGGGCGCGCAATCTGCGGCAGTATTTCGCGAATATTCGGGTCGTCCACACACACCACCGCAGCACCGTAAAACGGCATGCGGTGCAAAAATTCGATGAAAGCGCCTTTGAGACGGCCAAAGTCGTGGCCATAGGTGTCCATGTGGTCGGCATCGATGTTGGTCACCACCGACAACACCGGCAGCAGGTTCAGAAACGAGGCGTCGGACTCATCGGCCTCGACCACGATGTATTCGCCCGAGCCCAGTTGGGCATTGGCACCCGCGCTGTTGAGGCGCCCACCAATCACAAAGGTGGGGTCGAGGTTGGCCGCTGCCAACACGCTGGCCACCAGGCTGGTGGTCGTCGTCTTGCCGTGCGTGCCGGCAATGGCCACGCCTTTTTTCATGCGCATCAGCTCGGCCAGCATCACCGCACGGGGCACCACCGGCACCAGTTTGGCGTGGGCGGCCACCACCTCGGGGTTGTCTTCTTTCACGGCGGTGGAGGTGACGATGGCGTCAGCCCCTTGGATGTAGCGGGCGTCGTGGCCCACAAACACCTCAGCACCCAGGCCCACCAAGCGGCGCGTGGCTGCGTTTTCGCCCAGGTCGCTGCCCGAAATACGGTAACCCTGGTTGAGCAGCACCTCGGCAATGCCGCTCATGCCCGCACCGCCGATGCCGACAAAATGGATATGACGAATGGCGTGTTTCATGTCGGTTTCACTTTCGCGAGCTGTTCACAGGCGGCCACGACGGCCGCCACAGCGTTGGTTTTTTCCATGTTTTTGGCTTTGCGCCCCATGTCAATCAGTTGTTCGCGCTGCAAGGTTTGCAGCTTGTGTGCCAGCATCTGCGGCGTCAGCTCGGTCTGTTGCACCACCCAGGCGCCACCGGCATCGGCCAAAAAACGGGCATTGGTGGTCTGGTGGTCGTCTACCGCGTGCGGGTACGGCACAAACAGCGCTGCTGCTCCCACGGCGGCTATTTCGGTCACGGTGCTGGCACCGGCGCGGCACACGATCAGGTCGGCGTCGGCAAAGGCTTGGGCCGTGTCGTCAATGAAGGGCGTGAGTTCGGCTTGCACGCCCGCAGCGCTGTAGTTGGCCCGCAGCGCTTCAATCTGTTTTTCGCCGCTTTGGTGCACCACAAGCGGGCGTTGTGCTGCGGGCATCAGAGCCAGCGCCTGCGGAACTGTGTCGTTAAGGGCTTTAGCCCCCAGACTGCCGCCCACCACCAGCAGGCGCAGCGGCCCGGTGCGGCCAGCCAAACGGGCTTCGGGTGCGGGTTGGCGCAAAAATTCAGCTCGCAGCGGGTTGCCCACCCATTCGGCTTTTTTCAGCACGCGTGGGAATGCACTGAACACGCGGTCGGCAATACCCACGAGGACCTTGTTGGCCATACCCGCCACCGAATTTTGTTCGTGCAGCACCAGCGGCTTGCCCAGCAAGGTGCCCATCATGCCGCCCGGAAAAGTGATGTACCCGCCCAGACCCACCAGCACGTCGGGCTGCACACGGCGCACCACCTGCAGGGCTTGCCAGAAAGCCCGCAGCAAGCGCAAGGGCAGCAGGAACAGCGTCTTGAAACCCTTGCCGCGCACGCCACCAAAGTCGATCGTTTCGAGTGCGAAGCCACGCGGTGGCACGATGCGGCTTTCCATACTGTCGGGAGCGCCCAGCCAGTGCACACGCCAGCCGCGCTCACGCAAGGCTTCTGCAACGGCCAGGCCAGGGAAAATGTGGCCGCCGGTGCCGCCAGCCATGATGAGGGCGCAAGGCATCTGCGTCATTCGCGGCCTCCCTTCATGAGCTGGCGGTTTTCATAATCCACCCGCAGCACAATCGCAATCGCAATCAAATTCAACAAAATGGCCGAACCGCCGTAGCTCATCAACGGCAAGGTCAGGCCCTTGGTGGGCAGTGCGCCCAGGTTGACGCCGATGTTGATAAATGCCTGAAAACCTACCCACAGACCCACGCCCTGTGCCACCAGACCGGCAAACACTTGGTCGAGGGCGATAGCCTGGCGTCCAATGTGCAAAATCCGTCGGGTGAGCCATAGAAACAAGCCGATCAGCAACAGAACCCCCACCAAACCGAATTCTTCGCCAATGACGGCGAGCAAAAAGTCGGTGTGGGCTTCAGGCAACCAATGCAGTTTTTCGACACTGCCGCCCAGGCCCACACCAAAAATCTCGCCACGGCCAAAGGCGATCAGCGAATGCGACAACTGGTAGCCTTTGCCCAGCGCGTGCTCAACGCTCCACGGATCGAGGTAGGCAAAGATACGTTCACGGCGCCATTCGCTGGCGAGCACGATCATGGCAAAAGCAGCCACCACCAGCACGGCCATCAAAAAGAACATCCGGGCATTGACGCCACCCAGAAACAAAATGCCCATGGCAATCACCACAATCACCATGAAAGCCCCCATGTCGGGCTCTGCCAGCAACAGCATGCCAACCACCAACACGGCCAAGGCCATGGGCAGCACGGCGCGAAAGAATCGCTCCTTCACCTCCATCTTGCGCACCATGTAATTGGCGGCATACAACAGCACACCGAGCTTGGCCAACTCAGAAGGTTGAAAACTGATGAATCCCAATGAAATCCAACGCCGAGCCCCATTCACCATGGTTCCGACGCTCGGCAGCAACACCAGCACCAGCAGAACCAACGATGCGGCGAACAGCCAAGGCGCCCAAAATGCCCAAGACCGCATTGACACCTGAAAGGCGAACAATGCCGCCAACAAGCCAATCAGAATGAATATTCCGTGTCGCAACGCAAAGTGGGTGTGGGCGTAGTTGGCAAAGCGGGGGTTGTCGGGCAAAGCAATGGAGGCCGAATACACCATGACCAAGCCCCAGGCCAAAAGAGCCACCACCACCCACAGCAGCGGCTGGTCAAAGCCGAGCTCTCGCACAGCCACGTTGCGGGTGCCTGCATAGGTACGGTTAGACAGCCGCACCGGCAAGCCATCGCGCGAGCCGCCGCCAGCGAGCAAACCTGCCAGATCGCGACCAATCAGCTGTGGCAGCGCTGATATCACAGCGCCGTACCACGCTTGCAGCCGCTTGAGCAGGACCGCCATCATGCGAAGCGCTCCAGGTCCATGCCCCGATCGGCGGCCAACTCCGACACGGCGGCCACAAACACACGGGCACGGTGAACATAGTTGTCAAACATGTCCAGACTGGCACAGGCGGGCGACATCAGGACGGCATCACCCGGCTGGGCGTGCTTCGCGGCCAACGCCACGGCTTCGGGCAGGCTAGCGGCATCCAGCAAAGGCCGTCGCGCCAGTAACAACTCAGTGGTCAAGGTGCGGCGGATCAACGGGGCATCGCGCCCGATCAGCACCACCGCACGCGCATGGCGAACCAGCGCATCGGTCAGTGGGCTGAAGTCTTGGCCCTTGCCATCGCCACCCAGAATCACGACCAGTCGACGCTCGGTGCCCAGGCCATTGATGGCGGCCAGCGTGGCGCCCACGTTGGTGCCCTTGCTGTCGTCGAAATACTCCACCTCGTCCAGAATGCCGACGGGTTCCACCCGGTGCGGTTCTCCCCGGTATTCGCGCAATCCGTGCAGCATGGCGCCCAGCGCAGCGCCCGTGGAAGTGGCCAAGGCCAGCGCAGCCAGCGCATTGGCGGCGTTGTGTCGGCCACGGATGCGCAGTGCATCCACCGGCATCATGCGCTGGAAATACACCTCGTCTTCGGTGTCTGCGGCGCGCCCACGCTTGCGGGTTTCGTCCAGGGCCAACGCGCGCACCAGCCACTCCATGCCGTTCACCGCTTCAATGCCCCAGTCGCCCGGGCGGGCAGGCGCGTCAAAGCCAAACGTGGCGTAAGGCCGGGCGGGCTGCTGGCGGTTGCGTCCGCCAACCTTCACCGTGACCATGGTCGGTTTCATGGCCATGACGACTGGATCGTCGCGGTTGAGCAGCATGAGGGCTTGACCACCAAATATGCCCGCCTTGGCCTGCGTGTAGGCGGCCAGCGAGCCGTGCCAGTCCAGGTGGTCTTCGGTGATGTTGAGCACCGTGGCTGCCGTGGGCACGCGGTCCCAGGCGCCACCCGCCACACCGTCGAGCTGGAAACTGGAGAGTTCGAGTACCCA
>JAUXXN010000462.1 GCA_030684755.1 Hydrogenophaga sp. | reverse complement strand
CGGGTAGGCAAGCTCGTCAAGCCCGGGACAGACGCCAACCAGCCCAGCCGCTACAGTGAAACCCACCCCAAAACTCCCCGAGACAAGGCCACCGATGCCCACACCGACTTGCTTTTCCCTGAGCTTGACTGACGACCACGTAGCCCATTTGGTGCTGAACCGGCCAGAGGTCATGAACACCATGCACCCCACGTTCTGGCGCGAGCTTGACGAGGTGCTGACGCAGATCCACACCGAAGGCACGGCGCGTGCGCTGGTCATCAGCAGCACCGGCAAACACTTCAGCGCCGGCATGGCGCTGGAAACCTTCAGCGGCGCCATTGCCATGGACGACCAGAGCCCCGAAGGCCGCGCCGCCATTTTTGACCTGCTCACCGACATGCAGGCCACGTTCACCAAGATCGAAAACCTGCGCATCCCAGTGATCTGCGCCATTCAGGGCGGCTGCATCGGCGGCGCGGTGGACATGGTGACCGCCGCCTGCATCCGCTACGCCACAGCCGACGCGTTTTTCTGCATCCAGGAAATCAACATTGGCATGGTGGCCGACGTGGGCACGCTGCAACGCCTGCCCAAGCTCATTCCATTCGCGGTGGTGAAAGAAATGGCCTACACCGGCAGGCGCCTGCCCGCGCAGCGTGCGCTGGCTTATGGACTGGTGAACGAGGTATTTGACAACGCAGACGCCATGCTGGCCGCCGCTTTGCAATGCGCGAAAGAAATCGCCAGCAAACCACCCATTGCCATCTGGGGCACCAAGCAGGCGGTGACTTACGCGCGCGACCACAGCGTGGAAGACAGCCTGCGCCAGATGGGCTGGCTGCAAGGCGCCATCTGGAGCAACTCGCATGTACGCGAGTCCATTGTGGCCATGAAGGAAAAACGCGCCGGGGCGTTCACACCTCTGTCGGCGCTTCAGTCGTTCAAAGCGCTGGGTTAAACCGGCACGAGCTCAGCGCGTCAGTTTTTGCAGTTGCGCCCGCGCACCACGCTTCCGTCCTTGCACTCGGTCAAGATGTCGTCTTGATTTGGGCGCTGTGGGGTGGCCGGGCGAGCGGGTTGGGCGGGCTGCACGGACGGGGGCCGAGCTGGCGCAGGCGCTGCAGCCTGTGAAGGCACGGGGCCCCTGGCATACACAATTTTTCGGGTGCCGTTGCCACAGGTGCCCACCACCTCGCCAGCCACCGCTGCGTCGGCGGCCACTACGCTCAGCGCAAAGCCAGTGGTGCCCTTGGCAGCAATGTTGACCTCAATCTGCGCGCGCAGCGGCTCGCAGTTGTCCGGCGCCTGGGCAGCGCCCACGCCGGGCAACAGCGCCAGGGCGAGCGAAAAAAGGGTGGGTTTAATCATGGTGGCGCTATCTTAGAGCTTGCGGTTTGAACACCTTGACCTCCGGGTTGTAGCGCAGGCGGTAGGCGTCGTGCATGTCTCGGCCCAGCAGCAGGCGCAGGTGCGAGCGAAATGCGTCGGTCACGTCAGTGCCAATGGATGAAGGCGGACCCAAGGTGGGCCGATGTGGGGCCCTGTGCAGGGTACCGATTGCGACTTGCGGCAGCGAGAAATTCCGTGCGCTGCGCACCCGCTTGAACCTGAGTCAATCGGTGCTGGTGGTGCTGTGAAGTAGACGCATCAACCCAGTATTCCCGGGTTCGCCCGCCACAGCACCCAATTGAGGTAAGCCGCAAAACCCACCCAGGCCAGGTAAGGCAGTAGCAAAGCGCCAGCCAGGGGCCGGATGCGCCAGAACGCGGTGCAGGTGAGCGCGATCAACACCCAGAGCACGATCACTTCGGCAAACGCCCAGGCGCCCTGCTGCCAAGCAAAAAACAGCCAGCTCCACAGCGCGTTGGCCACAAGCTGCACCACGAACAGGCCGAGCGCCCAGCGCCGTAGAGTGGGCGCGGCCGGGGCACGCCAGACCAGCCAAGCGGCGATGGCCATCAGCACGAAAAGGGTTGTCCACACCGGGCCGAACAGCCAGCCGGGCGGCGCCCAGGCGGGTTGAACCAGCGCACTGTAAAAGCTTTTGGCGTTGGCAGACGCGACCGCGCCCACGCCTGCGGTGACGAAACACAGCGCCAGCCAACCGGAAAGCCCTATCAGTTGCTGGGTGCGGGTAAGGGGCATGTGTAGGGACATCATGGGGTGGTGTGCTCGAATCAAGAAGCCGTTAAGTCGGTGGCGCGTTCTCAAGACACGACGGAAATTTGCCATCGTAATGAGACTTGCGCCGCCTGTCTGTTCGATACCCCGCATGCCTTGGCGAAGCGGTGCCAACCATGAGAACATCCCGTGCGACACTGCAGCGCATGAAAACCTTCCACAACCCCCACCACGCCCTGCACCAG
>JAUXXN010000461.1 GCA_030684755.1 Hydrogenophaga sp. | reverse complement strand
GATCTCGAAGACTTCTACTTGGCCGAAGCCCGCGCACGCAAGAGCCGCAAGACCATTCCACTGACCGACGTGGAGCGCGAGCTTGGCCTGGCAAATTGAGTTTGATCCCGAAGCGCTGAAAGAACTCCAGAAACTCGACCGACCGATCCAAGCGCGGTTGGTCTCGTTTCTGCGAGACCGGCTGTCCCCACTGGACGACCCACGCAGCATCGGCGAGGCGCTGTCCGGTGCCCGGTTGGGTAGCTATTGGAAATACCGCGTGGGCGACTGGCGCATCGTCTGCGATATCCACGACCAGCGCATCGTTGTGCGCGTGCTGCGAATAGGCAATCGGCGCGAGGTGTATCGATAAAGGCGGCGCATTTTCTGGTGGTCTGACTGCCGTTTGCAAACCAGCCGTGTATGGATTCGAGAAAGTCGGGCAATGCCTGTGTGTATATTCAATGGCCGACGCCCGTTTCCCTCTGCCAGGACTGCACCGTGACCATACAAACCGACGACTTCGCCCCCGCACCCCGCATGGTGTCGGCAGCGCCCGCTTCGCCCAAAGAAGAGGCGATCGAGCGGGCCTTGCGCCCCAAGCTGCTCGACGAATACATTGGCCAGCACAAGGTGCGCGAGCAACTGGAAATATTCATGGGTGCAGCCAAGATGCGCCGCGAGGCGCTGGACCATGTGCTGCTTTTTGGCCCGCCCGGCCTGGGCAAAACCACGCTGAGCCACATCATTGCCCAAGAACTGGGCGTTAACCTTCGCCAAACCAGCGGCCCGGTGCTGGAAAAGCCCAAAGACTTGGCTGCGCTGCTGACCAACCTAGAGGCCAACGATGTGTTGTTCATCGACGAAATCCACCGCCTCAGCCCGGTGGTGGAAGAGATCTTGTACCCCGCGCTGGAGGACTACCAGATCGACATCATGATTGGCGAGGGCCCGGCGGCGCGCAGCATCAAGCTCGACCTGCAACCCTTCACCCTGGTGGGCGCCACCACGCGAGCGGGCATGCTCACCAACCCGCTGCGCGACCGATTTGGCATTGTGGCGCGGCTGGAGTTTTACACCGCCGAAGAGCTGGCGCTTATCGTGAAGCGCAGCGCGGGGTTGCTGAACGCACCCATGGACGAGGCCGGTGGCATGGAGGTGGCGCGGCGTTCGCGCGGCACACCGCGCATTGCCAACCGGCTGCTGCGCCGGGTGCGCGACTACGCCGACGTGAAAGGCAACGGCACCATCACGCTGGACATCGCCAACCGCGCACTCGCCATGCTCGACGTGGACCCACAGGGTTTCGACCTGATGGACCGCAAGCTGCTCGAAGCCGTGATCCACCGCTTTGATGGCGGCCCTGTGGGGCTGGACAACATCGCCGCCAGCATCGGCGAAGAGCGAGACACGATTGAAGACGTGATCGAGCCTTACCTGATCCAGCAAGGCTATTTGCAGCGCACGCCACGCGGACGCATTGCGACCCAAGCGGCTTACCGGCACTTGGGATTGCTGCCACCGGCTGGTTCGGGGGATTTGCTGTCGGTCAGTCTTTCCTGAATCACATGAAAACGGTCTTGATCACGCCCAGCTACCGGCCTGATTTGCAGCGCTGCGAGCTGATGCTGGAGACAGCGCAAAAGCATGTCACCGGCATGGCGGGGCACTGCCTTATTGTTGATAGCAGCGACATGCCGTATTTCGCCCATCTGCGGTCTTCACAGGTGAGCTTGGTGGCCAAGGAAGATTTGCTGCCAGGCTGGATCAGAAAAGCGCCCTGGAGCCGCAAGTGGTGGCTCTCGGCCAAGACCATGCCCGTGCGAGGTTGGATATTGCAACAGGTCATCAAGTTGGCTGTGGCCGACCACATTGAGGCCGATGCCTATTGCTACGCCGATTCGGACATAGCGTTTATCCGACCCTTTGATGCTCGCATCCTGTGGCAAGGTGAGCAACTGCGGTTTCAGCGCGAAACGCGGCGTGGCGAAATGCTGGACAACCGACGCTACAAAAACTGGTATGGCATGGCGGCCAAGTATTGCAACATGCCAGACCAAAGCGCCATCACCGGGGCCTATATTGCTCAACTCAACACCATGAAGCGCTCGGCCATGCTGGCGCTTATGCGCCATTTGGAGCAGGCAGAGGGCCGATCATGGATGGAAGTTTTGCTGGGCACTTGGGATTTTTCCGAGTACATCCTGTATGGAGCGTTCGTGGAGTACGTGCAGGCCTGCGCGGGCCATTTCACTCCCCCGAAATTGTTGTGCCACAGCTCCTGGTACCACGACATTGCCCATGTGAAGGACTTGCCAGCGTTCATGGATCTGATCGACGACGACCATGTGGCGATCCACATCCAGTCGAACCTGAAGCTGGACAGTGAGGACTACCGGCACCTCATTCCATGAAAAAAGCCGCCGCCATGTTGTAGGGCGGCGGCTTTAACGTGGTGTGCTTTTCAGTTTACCAAGCCCAGGCCGATTGGGCTCGGTTGTTGATGCGTGTGGACACTGGGTTGGTGTGCCAATCGGTCTTGAGTGTTCCAGAGCTGTTTACAAACTCCAGGAAGTCTGGGTAGGCTTGTCCGATTTTGTTGCCGCCCGGGATGTTAGGTGCCTCAATAGGCCATTTCCATGTCGTTGGCATCAGCATGGCAAACGGGAAGTTGTTGCTGTCCCGATCACTCAGGTGAACATTGACGGTGGTGTTGTCGGAGCGGGTGATTTTGATCCAGGGGTCTTCCTTGCCGAACTTCGCCAACGGCACGGGTGTGCTGAAGGTGACGGAGAAGGTGGCTTTGGGTTCCTTGACACCGGGCACAAAGTAGTTGTCGGTGTTGAACGGTTGCGCCGCCTGTCGTCTGTCTGCCAGACTCGCTGGGAAGAGCTTGACGGTGTCGGTGAAGGGTTTCCAGTTCAGGTAGTAATTGCCTGCGCTGTTGGCTACCGAGACAGAGCAACCGCCCGTATCCACGGTGGGTTCCTTGCTGGTGGTGGTACCGTTGGCATAGGCCTTGTAGCCCAACGTCTCGCAGCTGCTGCTGCCAACCGAGGCTGCAAATTGGGATAGGTTGAGCGTCAGTGTCCAATCATGGGTAAAAGACGAGCCACGGGCCAAGATGTAGGCTTGCCCATTGATATGTTCCACTTCGTTCTTGCTGTTCACACCCAGTGCATAGCTGTAGGCCACCACCAGATCGTTGAAGTCGTAGTCACCCTGCTTGGGGTACAGATCTTCGTAAGCCACCAAGTTGTACGTGCCCGATCCTGGCTTCTGAATCCAGGACAAAGCAGGCGGCGTACTCGTGTTGGAGAATTCCTGTGTGCTGGTGCCCTCGGGGCTCAGAATCACGCCGCCAGGTGCTTCAGCGCGTGGTGCCAGTTTGGTGGCGTTGGTGTCGATAAACGTCGAGTCCGTTTCATTCAGCAAGGCCACATCTTCAAACCCGCCGCCGAAGTCGTAGAACTGCTCCGGGTCGCCCAAGGTGACTTTCAGGTCGGCCAGGCGCACATACAACTTGGCCGAGGAGGCGCCAGACAGATCCACCCCGTCGGGGATGACGATCTTGAGCGTGCTGTCGAAGTTGTTTTGAATGGTGGTGGCTCCAGTGATCTGGGCTGAACCACTGCGCCCCAGCAAGGTGTACATCTTCACCCGGCTGGAGTCTGTTTTTTTCATCACCCAGGCTTGGGTTTCGGTGTAGAAATCGCTGCCTGTTTCTGTGGTGGTATCCGCAGGGGCTTTGCCATAGCGTTTGGTCTCACCGTTTTTGACGACTTCCAGCCAAGCATATTCAACCGTCACGGCTTGCGAGGTGGATTTTTCTGTGCCGCTGGCGTTTTCGTTGATGTCCACCCCGAAAGAGATGGCTCTG
>JAUXXN010000454.1 GCA_030684755.1 Hydrogenophaga sp. | reverse complement strand
CAAGAGGGCATGCGCAGCGCGCTTCATCGCCAGGCCTAGGCCATGAGATCTCCCGCTGAAAACGCCGCCGACACCGGCCGCACGCTGAGCGCTCACGAATGCCTGCGGGTGCTGGTGCGTAGCCATTTCGAGGTGCTGCTCGGCCCCGACAGCGACTTCATCCCGGTCATGCTCTACGAGTGGCGTTCTCTCAGTGAAGCGCAGCGCTCCGAAGTGAACCGCCTGAAAGCCGAATACGAAGCCGCCTGGGTGCCGGTGTTGCAGGCGCTGCACGCCAGCGGCGAATTGCAGGGCGACCCGGGGTTGGCGCGCTTGATGCTGTTTGGCGCGCTGAACTGGTCGGTGCAGTGGTACGACGCATCGCGCCGGGCCACGCTGGACGACCTGACGCAGACCGCGCTGCAACTTTTTCTGAAGGACCCGACATGAAGGACAACACCCCGGCCCGTGCCGGATACCGCTCGGTGTTTGCGCCGGGTTTGCTGGCGCAGCGCGTGGTGGTGGTTACGGGCGGTGGCTCGGGCATTGGCCGCTGCACCGCGCACGAACTGGCCAGCCTGGGCGCCCATGTGGTGCTGATCGGGCGCAACCTGGCCCGGCTGCAAGACACGGCAGGTGAGATCGTGGCCGACGGTGGCCGCGCCAGTTTTCACCGCTGCGACATCCGCCAGGAAGACGCCGTGCGCACCGTGGTCACGGCCATCGTGGCGGCGCATGGGCGCATTGACGGGCTGGTGAACAACGCCGGTGGGCAATACATCACCCCGCTGGAAAACATCAGCGCCAAGGGCTGGCAGGCGGTGATCGACACCAACCTCACCGGCGGTTTTCTGATGGCGCGCGAATGCTACGTGCAGAGCATGCAGGCGCACGGCGGCTCCATCGTCAACATCGTGGCCGACATGTGGGGCTCCATGCCCGGCATGGGTCACAGCGGCGCGGCGCGTGCGGGCATGGTGAGCTTCACCGAAACGGCGGCCCTGGAATGGGCGCGCAGCGGCGTGCGGGTGAACGCCGTGGCGCCGGGTTACATCGCCTCCAGCGGCATGGACCACTACCCGCCCGAGGCTGGCGACATGCTGCGCGAAATGCGCGGCACCGTGCCGGCCGGGCGTTTTGGCAATGAGGCCGAAACGTCGGCGGCCATTGTGTTTTTGCTCAGCCCGGCGGCCAGCTTCATCAGCGGCAGCGTGCTGCGCGTGGATGGCGCGCGCCCGCAAGTGCGCATGGGTTGGGGCCAGGTGGCCGCGCCGCTGGATGTGCAGCAGCGCGATGCGGTGAAGCCGTTTGACGGCTTTCACCGCTATGTGACGCCGAAGGTGTTCCAGTCATGAGCCGGTTTGAATCCACTTGGAACCCCCACAGCCCGCAAGCCCAGCAGCGGCGCGAAGCCATGCTGGCCCGTGTGGCGCAGCTGCGCGCGCTGGAAGACCGCGCCGCGCAGGCCTCGGCGAAATCCAAACCCGTGTTTGATAAGCGCGCTCAGCTGCTGCCCCGCGAGCGCCTGGCGCTGCTGCTGGACCCGGGCGCGCCGTTTGTGCCCCTGTGTTCGCTGGCTGGTTTTTTGCAAGACACACCAGACCCAAACAAGTCGGTGCCCGGCGGCGGCATGCTGGCCGGCATGGGTTTCATCAGCGGCGTGCGCTGCATGGT
>JAUXXN010000447.1 GCA_030684755.1 Hydrogenophaga sp. | reverse complement strand
GGGGTCGATGAATTGCGGCAGCACCGCCACCATGAACACAATGCCCTTGGGGTTGGTCACGTTGGTCATGAAGCCGGTCAGCACCCGTTCGCGCACGGTGGGCAGCCCCGGGTGGTTCACCAGCGCTTGGCCCGCCGCTGGTGCGTGGGCGTCCACCGGCGAGCGCCACTGCTTCAGGCCGAGCCAGATGAGGTAAGCCGCGCCCAGCACCTTGACCACCGTGAAAGCGGTGGCCGAGGCCAGCAAGAGCGCACCCACGCCCACCCCGGCAATCAGCAAAATGACCGCCAGCCCCAGTTGCAGCCCCGCAATGGTGGCGCTGCTGTGGCGCACGCCGTAGGCCAGACCGTGGCTCATGGACAGCACCGCGCCCGAGCCGGGCGAAATGGCAATAACCCAGGACGCGGCGAAAAACGCCAGCCAAACATGCCAGTCCATGGCGCTCAGCCCCGGCGTTTAGACAGCAGCGCCCGCGCCACCCGCGAACCGCTGGGGCGGCCCAGGTGCTCGCTGATGAACTGGCCCGCATCGACCAGCGCATCCAGGTCAATGCCGGTCTCGATACCCATGCCGTGCAGCAGATAGACCACGTCTTCGGTAGCCACGTTGCCGGTGGCGCCCTTGGCGTAGGGACAGCCGCCCAGCCCGGCCACGGACGACTGGAAGTTCCACACGCCCAACTCCAGCGCGGCCAGCGTGTTGGACAAGGCTTGGCCGTAGGTGTCGTGGAAATGGCCGCTGATGTGGTCAATGTCGTAATGCGCCAGCGTGGCCTCGATGGCTGCTTGCACCCGGCGCGGCGTGCCCACGCCGATGGTGTCGGCCACGTCCACCCGCTGCACGCCAATGCCGCGCATCAGCCCGGCCAGATAGGCCACGCGCTCGGGCGCAATGTCGCCCTCGTACGGGCAACCCACGGTGCAGCTCATGGCGCCGCGCACGGCGATGCCCGCCGCCAGCGCGGCCTGCACCACCGGCGCAAAGCGTTCGATGCTCTCGGCGATGGAGCAGTTGATGTTTTTCTGGCTGAAGGCCTCGCTGGCCGCGCCAAACACCACGATCTCGTCGGGCTTGTCTTGCAATGCCGCCTCGAAGCCTTTGAGGTTGGGCGTGAGCACGCTGTAGCGCACACCGCTCTGGCGCGTGATGCCGGCCATCACTTCGTGGTTGTCGGCCATCTGAGGCACCCACTTCGGTGACACATAGGACGTGACTTCAATCTCTTTCAGTCCAGCGGCTTGCAGGCGGTGGACGAGTTCAATCTTGACGGCGGCGGGCACCGGCTGCTTTTCGTTTTGCAAGCCGTCGCGCGGGCCGACGTCGATGAGGCGGACTTGGGGAGGGAGGTTTTGGAGGGTCATTTCTAATCCTAAATATTCGTTTTGAGGCTAAAATCTACATAACACGGCCCCCTTCAACGCAACTGCCTCGGCAGCCAAGTTGCTTGGGGGTTTTTTATTGCTGCTCATTTTTAGATCAGTCCCAGCAGGCTTGCCAGTCTGCATGCGCGCCCATACCCGCCAAATTCAACCCCAAGTGACTCAGATCGGGGAACGATTCCAGATGTTCTTTCATTCTGGAAGGCCATGACGATGTGGGATTGATGACCCCCAACAACTGACGCAAAACCCGCAGCAGCAAGAAGCATCGCGCCAGCGCATGACCGCTGTGGGCAAACGGATCAACCCATGGCATCTCTGCAACCGATGGCAACCTGGGCTGATCCACGATGTTGCGGTTCCACAAACGACTGTGGTGAGCGCAAACGTTGCGCAAGTAGTTCAAGCTGCGCAGCCAGCTGGCAAACACGCGACCATTGCTCACTCCATAGCGGGCGGCAATCGCATCTTGCTCCGCTTCGCGCATGCCACCAAACAGCGTGGACAACGTGCCAAAGTCCCAGACCTCGCAAGCCACCCACAGCGCCAAGGGGAATCCATACTTCGACCGGTTGTGGCTCACGAACTCCTCTTTGGAGCGCAAGATGAGCTGCGCGTGTTTGCTCATCCACTCGTGGTGCCGGGTAATGCCGCTGTCTTTGTTCAGGACGTGACTGAAAGTGCTGTGGAACAACTCAGGCCTGAGATAGGCGAACGGGTCCAACTGCCCCAGCGTATGCGACACATCCACCCGCAAGGCAATCTCCACGCGCTCCAAAGCATCCATCGCCAACAGGCGAAGCTCTTTGTCGAACACATACAGGTCGACCGCGTTTTGGAACGTCGCCCCGTACTTGAAGGCATCCAGCGCCAGCAGTTCGCCCTTTTCCTGCGACTTGCCTGATCGCTGCTTGTCCAGCAGACAGCAAGGCCCTGAGCGCTCGCGAAACGCGTACCAGTAGCCGCTGAGGCGGTAATAGCCCATGCGCTGCAAACAGCGCAGAGCCTTGTCCCGATCCGACACCAACAAGCCGCGAGCCTGCAAATTATCGAGCTGCTGCTCCAGACTGAGCCAGGGCTTTGGGTAACTCATGGCACCACCCTGTTCACTGCGTCATATTTGATGGCATTTATGTCATTCATAACCACCCGCCCCAGCCCCCACCGGCTGCCCATGCCGAAAGGTCTGGCCCACCACCAGCATCACGAATACCAAGGGTGCGGCGAGCAAGGCCCACACCCAGCGGCTGACCCCGCGTGGCGCGTGGCGCTGGGGTTTGGGCGGTGGGTCAGAGGCTGAGAGTTTTTCGGGCGTGTCCGAGCAACGCCTCAAAACGTGCCCGATCAAGGCGCAAAGCACAGCCATAGCACGGCTATGGCGAGCATTTGCAACGCAGAGCGGGTGCGTTTTGGGGTGGTGAGCGGGCATGAGCGAAAGACTCTCAGCCTCTCAGTAGCCACGGATCGCATCGACCACACCCGCGATGGGCTGGCCCGCTTCGAGCGCGCGGATTTTGCCGGCGATCTGCGCAATGCTTTCATCGCGCAGCGTGCGCGCCGAGGTGTGCGGCGTGATGCGGATCTGCGGGTGCGCCCAGAACGGGTGCTCGGGCGGCAGCGGCTCGGTGCGGAACACGTCCAGCGTGGCCCCGGCCAGGTGGCCTCTCTCCAGCAGCGCCAGCAGGTCGGCCTCGACCAGGTGTGCGCCACGCGCCACGTTGATCAAATAGCCCCCGGGCTGCAAGCGGCCCAGGGTGTGGCGGTTCAAGATGTCTTGGGTGTCGGGCGTGAGTGGCAACAGGTTAACCAGCACGCGGCTGGCCGACAGAAAGCCCTCAAAACCAGCCTCACCGCTGTGCGTGAACACACCTTCAATGGCCTTGGGCGTTCGGCTCCAGCCGTGCACCGGGAAGTCAAACACCCGCAGCGCCCGGGCCACGCGCTCGCCCAACACGCCCAGGCCCATGACGCCAACCGGAAACGCTTGCCGCTCACGCGGCTTGCGGTACGACCACTTGCCCTCTTTCACGTCGGCCTCGTAGCCGTCGAATTCGCGGAAATGGCGGATGACGGCGTGGCACACGTATTCGGCCATCTGCACCGACATGCCCGCGTCGTCCAGCCGGACCACTTTCACGCCCGGCGGCAGGCGCAGTTTCAACAGCGCATCAACGCCGGCACCGATGTTGAACAGCGCTTTGAGCGCTTGTTGCTCATCCAGAAACTGTTGCGGCGGCGCCCAGACCACGGCCACATCGGCCTGCGGTGCGCCGGGTTGCCACACGTTCACCGTGGCATGGGGAAAGGCCGCGCGCAGGCCTTTTAGCCAAGGATCGGCTTTGGTGTCGGTACAGCAAAAGGTGATGTTCATACGGCAAGCTTACCGGTGAAGCAGGGTGCACCTGTGCGGGCGCTGTCACGCGACTTGCAGCTTCAACAACTCCACCCCCTCTGCCACCTGGTCGCCGGGCGCGTACATCAGCTCGGCCACGGTGCCGTCGGCTGGCGCGGCGATGGTGTGTTCCATCTTCATGGCTTCCATCACCGCCAGCGGCTGGCCTTTTTTCACCACGTCGCCCGCCTGCACGGCAAACGACACCACCTTGCCCGGCATGGGCGCGGTGAGGCGGCCCACGTCGGCGGCGGCTTCTCCGGCATGGGCCAGGGCGTCGATTTCGGTGATCTGCACCGCGCCGAGCGCGCAGAAGATGTGCACGATCTCGTCGCGCTGCCAGGTCTGCACCGTTTGGCGCTGGCCCATGAAACGCAGGTCCATCAGGGTGCCGTTGTCCGCAGGCAGCGCGTCAAACGCCAGCAGGCCAGCGGTTTCGCCGAACGCCAGTTGCAGCGCGCCGTCGTGCAGGTAGGTCAGGCTGGCCTGCACCGGCTCACCGAGGTATTCAAAGTCAAACCTGCGCACGGTGAGACCGAAGGGGCGCCAGCCGTCGCGGCGCGAGAACGGGTCTTGGCCTTCGCTGGCGCGCTCGATCAGCAGGGTTTGTGCCACGGCTGCGGCCACGGCCAAGTTCAGGCCCACTTTGTCCTGGTGAAACAACACGCCCGCCTCGCGCGGAATGAGCGCCGTGTCCAGGTTGGCTTGGGCAAACGACGGGCTGGCGACCACATGGCGCAGAAACTGCACGTTGGTGGACAGGCCGACGATGCGGGTTTGGGCCAGCGCGGCGTCCATTTTGGCCAGCGCCTCGGCGCGGGTGCGGCCATGCACGATGAGCTTGGCGACCATGGAGTCGTAGAACGGGCTGATGGCGTCGCCTTCGCGCACGCCGTCGTCAAAACGCACAAGTCCCTCTCCCCTGCCCTCTCCCGGGAGCTGGAACGCCACATGCGCGGGCTTGCGGTACACGTCCAGCCGCCCGGTGGCGGGCAAAAACTGGTTGTCCGGCGTTTCGGCACAAATGCGCGCTTCAATCGCGTGGCCGTGGATGCGCAGGTCTTCCTGTTTCAGCGGCAGCGGTTCGCCGCTGGCCACGCGCAATTGCCACTCCACCAAGTCCAGCCCGGTGATGGCTTCGGTCACCGGGTGCTCCACTTGCAAGCGCGTGTTCATCTCCATGAAATAAAAGCGCATGCCGCCCTCGGGCGGTTGCTCCACAATGAATTCCACCGTGCCCGCGCCCACGTAGTTCACCGCGCGCGCAGCCGCCACGGCGGCCAGGCCCATTTGGGCGCGCAGCTCGGGCGTCATGCCCGGCGCGGGCGCTTCTTCCAATACCTTTTGGTGGCGCCGCTGCACCGAACAATCGCGTTCAAACAAATAGACGCAGTTGCCGTGCGTGTCGCCAAACACCTGAATTTCAATGTGGCGCGGGCGCTGGGCGTATTTCTCCACCAGCACCGCGTCGCTGCCGAAGCTGTTGATGGCCTCGCGCTTGCAACTGGCCAAAGCCGCCGCAAAGTCTTCGGCTTTCTCCACCGCCCGCATGCCCTTGCCGCCGCCGCCCGCGCTGGCCTTGATGAGCACCGGGTAGCCAATGCGGTCGGCCTCGTGTTGCAGCATGTGCGGGTCTTGATCGGCACCGTGGTAGCCGGGCACCAGCGGCACACCGGCACTTTCCATCAGGCGCTTGGACTCGGCCTTCAGGCCCATGGCCTGGATGGCGCTGGCGGGCGGGCCGATAAACACCAGCCCAGCTTCGGCACAGGCATTGGCAAAAGCTTCGTTTTCGCTCAGGAAACCGTAGCCGGGGTGGATGGCCTGCGCACCGGTGGCCTTGGCCGCGTCCAAGATGCGCTGCCACTGCAAATAGCTGTCTTTGGGCGCACTGCCGCCAATGTGGACCGCCTCGTCGCAGGCGGCCACGTGTTTGGCGCTGGCGTCGGCATCGGAATACACGGCCACGGTGCGCACACCCATGCGGCGGGCGGTGGCGGCAACACGGCAGGCGATCTCGCCTCGGTTGGCAATCAGAATTTTGGTGAACATGGGTCAGGTCTCCGTTTGGAAAATGAGGGTGCGGGGCATCGTCGGGCTTACACCAGCCACGACGGTTTGCGCTTTTGCAAAAACGACATCACACCTTCGCGGCCTTCGTCGCTGGCGCGGATGTCGGCGATACCGTTCACCGTGGACGCGATCAAGGTGGCGTCGATGTCGCGCTCGGCCACGTCTTGCACCAGCTTTTTGCAGGCGCGCACAGCGGCGGGGCTGGCGCTGGCCAGGGCTTGGGCGAGTTCGTCCACTTTCGTGGCCAGGGCGTCGGGGCTGTTGACGAGTTCGTGCACAAAGCCGATGCGGTGCGCCTCGGCTGCGCTGAAACGCTCGGCGGTCAGAAAGTAGCGGTGCGCCGCGCGGGCGCCCATGGCGCGGATCACGTAAGGGCTGATGGTGGCCGGGATCAGGCCCAGCTTCACCTCGCTCAGGCAGTAGGTGGCGCTGTCCACGCTGACGGCCATGTCGCACGCCGCCACCAGCCCCATGCCGCCCGCGAACACGTCGCCCTGCACGGCGGCGATGGTGGGTTTGGGGCAGGTGTAAATGGCCTGCAACATGGCGGCGAGTTGGCCCGC
>JAUXXN010000430.1 GCA_030684755.1 Hydrogenophaga sp. | reverse complement strand
CCCATGGAGGCTTCCACCACGGCACGGCGGCTCAGCACCACGTTGTTGCGCTTGCGGTCGAGCTTGATGACCTTGAATTCCAGGGTCTTGTTCTCGTAGGGCGACAAGTCTTTGGTGGGACGGCTGTCCACCAGCGAACCGGGCAGGAACGCGCTGATGCCGTTGACCATGACCTTGAGGCCGCCCTTGACCTTGCTGGAGGTGGTGCCGGTGACGAATTCGCCCGATTCGAGCGCTTTTTCCAGCGACATCCACGAAGCCAGGCGCTTGGCCTTGTCGCGCGACAGCAGAGTGTCGCCGAAGCCGTTTTCCACGGAGTCGATGGCGACCGACACAAAGTCGCCCACTTGGACTTCGAGTTCGCCCAGATCGTTCTTGAATTCGGCCAGAGGCACATAGGCTTCCGACTTCAGGCCAGCATTGACCACCACGTGGCTGTGCTCAATGCGCACAACTTCAGCGGTAATGACTTCGCCCGAGCGCATTTCAGCGCGTTTCAAGGACTCTTCGAACAGGGCGGCAAAAGATTCAGACATTGAATTTCCTAAAACCACTCAGGCGTCGGGATGCAGCACAGCCTAGCGGCGGTTCGCATGGAAATCGACGGATGGGCGGTGTTGACATTGCGGTACGTGGTACCGCGGGGTTGAGTAAAAGAACCATCAGGCCTGCGGGCTGAGAACGCCCGGCTGTGCCGTCTGGGCCATCAAGGTGGTGCTTTCAGTTGCTTGAAAACACCGTTTTTCCTTGCCACCAGCTCAATACCTGCTGCACCGATTGCTCGACGTTCAGTTCGGAGTTGTCCAGTAACAAGGCATCTGCAGCGGGCTTGAGCGGTGCGTGGGCGCGGGATGTGTCCCGTAAATCGCGCATTTCCAAGTCCACCAAAAGATTGTCGATATTAGCAGCAATCCCTTTTGCTATCAATTGCATGTGCCGTCGCTCAGCGCGTTGTGCGGCGGTGGCGGTGAGGTACACCTTGAGCGGTGCATCGGGGAATATCACCGTGCCCATGTCGCGTCCGTCGGCCACCAAGCCGGGCAGTTTGCGAAAGCCGTGTTGCAGGCCGAGCAGGGCCCCGCGCACCTCGGGCACCGCCGAAACGCGCGAAGCGGCCATGCCCGCAGCTTCGGTGCGCACCGCCTCGGTCACGTCGGCACCATCCAAGAATATTTGTTGTCCGGTGAAGCGCACCTGCATACCCGCTGCCAAATTGCCCAGGCGCTGCGCCAGCGCGGGCTCGCGCAGATCGGCTTGGGCGGTGGCGATGCCTGCGCGTTCTGCCGCCAAGCCCACCAGCCGGTACAGGGCGCCCGAGTCCAGCAGGTGGTAGCCCAGCCGCGTCGCCAGTTCTACGGACAGCGTGCCTTTGCCCGAGGCGGTTGGCCCGTCCACACAAATCACGGGAATGTTGGCCGTATCGGTGTGGCAGACGCTGAACAGTGTTTCGAAATAGTCAGGGAAGGTTTTGCCGACGCACTTCGGGTCTTCAATGCGCACCGGCAGCCGCGCCGGGTTAAAAGCTGCGAGCGAGAAGCACATGGCCACTCGGTGGTCGTCGTAGGTGTGGATGCTGGCCGCTTGCCAAGCCTTGGGCGGGGTGATGCGGATGAAGTCGGCACCTGCTTCCACAGCGGCGCCGAGCTTGCGGCACTCGGTGGCCATTGCAGCAATGCGGTCGGTTTCTTTCACGCGCCAGCTGGCAATGTTGCGCAGGGTGCTGGGGCCGTCAGCGTAGAGCGCCATCACGGTCAGTGTCATGGCGGCATCGGGTATGTGGTTGCAGTCCAACTCGATCGCTTTGAGTGGCCAAGCGCCCCGGCGAATGTGCAGCGCATTGGCTTCGCCGCTGATGTGCGCGCCCATAAGGCGGGCGGCTTCCACGAAGCGGATGTCGCCCTGAATGGACGCCAAGCCCACGCCCTCAATGGTGATGCCATCGCTGCCCGACGCCACAGGCGCGATAGCCCCCAGCGCGATGAAATAGCTGGCCGATGAGGCATCGCCCTCCACATGCAGACGCCCAGGCGAGGCGTAGCGGCTGCCTGCCGGAATGGTGAAACGTTGCCAGCCCTCGCGCTGCACCCGAACGCCAAATTTTTCCAGCAAATTCAGCGTGATTTCAATATAAGGGCGAGAGATCAACTCGCCCACCACGTCGATCACGATGGCTTGTTGCTGCGCCACCAAGGGCAGTGCCAGCAGCAGCGCGGTGAGGAATTGGCTCGACACGTCGCCGCGCACCCGAATCGGCTGGTCCAACCGCAGGTTGTGCGCCAAGCCGTCGCCGAGTTTGAGCGGCGGATAGCCTTCGGTGCCCAGACATTCGATGGGGCAGCCCAACTGGCGCAGCGCGTCCACCAGATCGCCAATGGGCCGCTCGTGCATGCGCGCGATGCCGCTGAGAGCGAAGGTGCCGCTATGCACCGAAGCCAGCAACGCCAGCGCCGCCGTGAGCGGGCGCATGGCGGTGCCTGCGTTGCCCAGAAAAAGCGCAGCTTCGCGCACGGCCAACTGCCCGCCGAGGCCGTGAACACGCAGCGCGCCATCGGGTTGGGGTTCTAGGCGGCAGCCCAGTTGCGCCAGCGCTGCCAGCATCACTTGGGTGTCGTCGGAGTCGAGCAGGTCCACGATGTCGGTGTGACCCACGCTGAGTGCTGCCAGCAACAGGACCCGGTTGGAAATGCTTTTGGAGCCTGGCAGCCGGACGGTACCGCCGGCGCTGGCGAGCGGCGCAATGTCGAGATGGTGAATGGAAAACATGCAGAAATGGATGGAAGCAATGCCGCTGCTGAGTTCAGTTTTTGGGCTTGATGGCGGTCATGCGCCAATGGGACCGTGTTTTGCTGGCTTGGTGGATCAGCGTCTCCAGTGCGTCGGGGTTGCCCGAGGAAACGGCCACTTCAAGGGCATGCAAAGCACGCTGGAAATGTTTGGATTGGGCGAGCAACTCCTCCCGATTGGAGATCAAGATGTCGCGCCAGACGCTGGGATCGCTGGCGGCAATGCGCGTGAAATCGCGAAAACCTGGGCCGGCGAGAGACAAGAACTCCTCTCCCTGTGCTTGTCCTTTGACGGCATTCATGAGGGCGAAAGCGATCAGGTGCGGCAGGTGGCTCACCGCCGCATAGGCCGCGTCGTGAGCCTCTGGCGACATTTGCTTGACATGGCAGCCCAGGGCGGTCCAAACGGCTTGCGCTTTGTTGAGCTGCACCGTGAGCGTACGCTCAATCGGGGTCAGGATGACTTGGCGTCCGGTGTAGAGGTCGGCGTCGGCGTGCTCCACGCCCGCGAGCTCCTTGCCCGTGATGGGATGGGCGGGTACAAACACGCCCACCTGATCGCGCAGCACCCGGCGCGCTGCATCTATCACTTCTCGTTTGGTCGATCCTACGTCCATGATCAGGGTGTCGCTACGCACCAGATGGCGAATGGCCTTGAAGGTGGCTTCGGTGGCGGCGACGGGTACAGCCAGCAGCACCAGATCGGCCCCAGATACAGCGAGCAAGGCAGACGGGGCCTCTACGTCGATCACGCCCATCTGGCGCGCTCGCTCGGTGGTCGAGGGCGACTTGCTGTAACCCACCACGCGTTTCACCAAGCCCGCACGCTTGAGTGCAAGCGCGAACGAGCCGCCCATCAGGCCGCAGCCGATCAGGCCGAGTTGTTCAAACATAAGACTCCGTTCAGAGCGCCATGGTGGCGCTCCAAGTTGCATGGTTTTCCGTAAGGGGCCGTGCGGTTGGGTTGATGAGGCTGCGTCTGTTCATTCGTTCACTGGGTAGGCACCCAGCACCTTGTAGAACGCGCAAAGCCCTTTAAGTTCTTCAAGTGCGGCCGCCACGTGGGGCTGCGAGGGATGACCGGCCAAGTCGATATAAAAATAGTATTCCCATTGCCCCGATTTGGCTGGACGTGACTCAAAGCGGGTCATGGATACCCCGTTGGTCTTCAGGGGAACCAGCAAGTCGTGCACGGCCCCCGGGCGGTTGGGCACTGACACCACCAAGCTGGTGCAGTCTTTGCCCGAAGCGGGTGGCGTGGCCAGGGTTTGAGGCAGGCAAATCACGGCAAATCGTGTGCGGTTGTAGGCCTCGTCTTGAATGGCGTGGTGCACGATGTGCAGGCCAAACTGGCTGGCGGCGCGCTCGCTGGCCAGTGCCGCCCAGGTGGAGTTGGTGGCGGCCAGGCGCGCACCTTCGGCGTTGCTCGACACGGCTCGGCGCTCGGCCAGTGGCAGGTGTTGGCTCAGCCAGCCCTGGCACTGCGCCAACGCCTGCGGGTGCGCCATAACGACTTCGATGCCTGCGTCGGAGTTGGTTTGTCGAAGTAGGTTGTGGCGAATCAGCAGGCTGACTTCCCCCACCACATGCACCGGCGAGCGCAAGAAAAGGTCAAGCGAGCGCGCCACCACGCCTTCGGTGGAATTTTCCATGCCGACCACGCCGTATTGCGCGGTACCCGCTGCGGTGGCGTGAAACACTTCGTCAAAGTTGGCGCAATAAATCAGGTTGGCCGCGCTGCCAAAAAACTCGATGGCCGCTTGCTCGCAAAAGGTGCCCTGCGGACCTAAAACCGCCACACGCTGCGGTGCTTCCAGAGCCAGACAGGCCGACATGATTTCGCGCCAGATGGACGCCACATGTTCGTTCTTCAGAGGTCCGGTGTTGGCTTGGGAAATTTTCTCGATCACCTGCGCCACGCGGTCCGGGCGGAAGAAAGGTGAACCCTCGGCGCGCTTGATCTCACCCACCTGCTCGGCCACATGGGCGCGTTGGTTGAGCAGGCTGAGCAGTTGTTTGTCGATCGAGTCGATTTGCACCCGAAGCCCCGCGAGGGCTTCGGACTGGATAGGTTGTTGGCTCATGGTCCTGGGTGCGGATTAGGCTTGTGTTTGTTCAAATTCGCGCATGTACGCTACCAGCGCCTGCACGCCAGCCAGCGGCATGGCGTTGTAGAGGCTGGCACGCATGCCCCCCACCGACTTGTGGCCCTTGAGCTGTAGCAAGCCACGCGCCTTGGCGCCTGCCAGAAAGGCGTCGTTGCGGGTTTCATCGCGAAGGAAGAACGGAATGTTCATGCGCGAACGGCAATCTTTGGCCACCTTGTTCAGGTACAGCTGCGACTGGTCGATGAAGCCATACAGCAGGTCGGCTTTGGCCGTGTTGCGGTGCTCCATGGCGGCCACGGCGCTCAGACTGCCTTCCCGTTGCCGTTTGAGCCACTGGAAGGTGAGGCCGGCCATGTAAATGGCGTAGGTGGGCGGCGTGTTGTACATCGAGCCGTTGTCGGCCACAGTTTTGTAGTCGAAGGCGCTGGGGCAGATGGACAGCGCGTGGCCCAGCAGGTCTTCGCGCACCACCACCAGCGTCAGGCCGGCTGGCCCCAGGTTTTTCTGGGCACCGCCAAAAGCCAGGCCCACGCGTGACCAGTCCACGCTGCGCGAGGCCACATGCGATGAAAAATCGATCACCAGCGGTGCGTCACTGCCCAGGGCCTTCAGGTCGGGCAGTTCGTGCACTTCAACACCATGGATGGTTTCGTTGCTGCACAGGTGCACATACTGCGCGTTGGCGCTCAGCTGCCAGCTGCCCGGGGCGGGCAGGGTGGTGTGTGCGTCGGCTTCGTTGCTCGCCGCCAGATGCGGCAGGCAGTACTTGCTCGCTTCCTTGAACGATTTCTGGCTCCAGCTACCCGTCACCACAAAGTCCGCCAAGCCACCACGCGACAAGTTCAGCGGCACGATGGCGTTTTCAGCCAGACCACCGCCTTGCATGAACAAAACACGGAAGTGCTCGGGCACAGCCAACAGCTCGCGCAGGTCGGCTTCGGCTTGCGCGATGATGGACATGAACTCCTTGCCCCGGTGGCTCATCTCCATCACGCCCATGCCGCTGCCTTGCCAGTCCATTATTTCAATGGCAGCTTGTTGCAGCACCTCGGTGGGCATGGCGGCTGGGCCGGCAGAAAAGTTGTAAGGGCGGTTCATGGCAGCAAAAGTTCAAGTGCTCGGACCAACCAATTCTGGTTGGACAGGGGTTGCATAGAGCACTGTGCGACGTGCGTCACACAGTGGATTCATCACGGGGTCGGTGTTCCTTCAGACCCGTTGCCCTCGTTGTCCTCTGATGGTTCAACACTTTCGGTTGGTGCGTTGGCATCGTTTTCCACAATCCGTTGCAAACCCGACAGTTCTGAGCCTTCGTCCAATGCGATCAGTGTCACCCCTTGTGTAGCCCGGCCCATTTCGCGGATTTCGCTGACCCGGGTGCGCACCAGGACGCCTTTGTCGGTGATCAGCATGATCTCGTCGTCGGTGTGCACCAGAGTGGCCGCCACCACCTTGCCATTGCGCTCGCTTTGCTGAATGGCAATCATGCCCTTGGTGCCCCGGCCATGGCGGGTGTATTCCGCAATCGGGGTGCGCTTGCCGTAGCCGTTGATGGTGGCTGTCAGCACGCTCAAACGGGTGGCTTCTTGTACCGCCGCATCGGGGTTTTCGTCCCGCTCGGCCACCAGCATGGCAATCACGTTTTGGGTGTCTTCAATCATCATGCCGCGCACGCCACGCGCATTTCGGCCCATGGGGCGCACATCGTTCTCGTCAAAACGCACCGCTTTGCCGCCGTCACTGAACAGCATGACATCGTGCTGGCCGTCGGTTAGCGCCGCGCCGATCAGGAAATCGCCTTCGTCTAGGTCCACTGCAATAATGCCGGCCTTGCGCGGGTTGCTGAATTCGTTGAGCGCCGTTTTCTTCACTGTGCCCATGCTGGTGGCCATGAACACATAGCGATCTTCGGGGAAGCTGCGGGCCGCTCCGGTGAGTGGCAGCACCACGTTGATTTTCTCGCCTTCTTGCAGCGGGAACATGTTGACGATGGGGCGCCCACGCGAACCGCGCGAACCGGCCGGCACTTCCCACACCTTGAGCCAATACAGGCGGCCCCGGTTGGAGAAGCACAGGATGTAGTCGTGCGTGTTGGCGATGAACAA
>JAUXXN010000407.1 GCA_030684755.1 Hydrogenophaga sp. | reverse complement strand
CGCACCAAAGCATGGTTCTTTTCGTGGTAGTCCGTGTTGTCGATCAGGATGTTGAACACCATGCGCCGGTACAGCTCTTGCTGCTGTGCGCGCACCTGCTCGGGGCGGCCCAGCCGCCGCAGCAGTTGCGCCAACTCCGGGTAACCCATGGGCTCGCCCGCTGCGCGCAGCGCCGCATGGGCCGACAACACATGCACACGCTGGGCACCCGCGCGGTCAAACCGCTTCACCGCAACCGCGTGCCCGCGTGGCAGAGGCAACGCACGGGTTTCGGCGGTGTGAATGCCGCAGCACCGGGCCAGTTGCATGCTGGCGTGTTCGATCAGCGGGGCGTCCAGTTCCCCACCATCTGAAAACTTCACCACCCACGCGTACCCGTCCATCTGCATCAACGATTTGGGTCGCGCACCGCCCATGCTCACGCCCGGCTGCAGCAGGCGGCGCTGCTGTTCGGTGACGGCCTCCCCCGCCATCACGCGCTGCACGGCGCGGTGCATGTCGTCCAGTCCGTCAAAGCTCGCCATGACGGCCGTGGGCGCGGGTTCATACACCGCATCGCCCAAAGAAACCCCCAAAGCGCCAAACCGGTCGTCGCCCGCGAAATACACATACTCCAGCAACGACAAGCGGGCGGGCCGCTCAATCAACCGAATCACACGCTCGCCCCACTGGTCTGGTCGGGCGTCGTCCACCGCACCGGCAACGGTGTCGCGCTCAGCGGGCAGGTGCAAACCGGGTTGCAGCGGCAGGTCTTCGCTCAAAGCAAAGCCTTGCGGCCACGCTAACCAGCCCGGGGCATAGCTCAGGCCCAACTTGCGCCGGTTGTCCTGCAAGCTGAGCGTGCCGATGCGCTGCGGGGCAGCCGGGTCGGCCAACCACCACAGGCTCATGCTGTCTTGCGGTTGGTATGGCATGTTCACAACACTTGGGCCGGTTTGCGCGACATGCGCCGACCCCGCTGGCGCACGGCTTCAATGTCTTGTTCCAGCGCGTTCAGATCTTGCGCGGGCGCGGCCACGTCGGGCAGGGCAGCGTGACGGCCCATCAGCCACAGCGCCGTGGCGTACACGCCCATGCCCACCGAAGGATCGCCTTTTTCCATGCGGATGAGGGTGGGCACCGACACCGCCATGCGGCTGGCCCAGGCGCGCAGGCTTTCTTTGCGACGCTGGCGGGCCAGCGCCAGGTTTTCACCCAGATCGCGCAGCGCCTTGGCGGCAGAGGCGGGCAGGTGTTCGGCTGCGGCAGCGGGTTTTGGCATAAAGCAAACTTTCACAGAAGCGATTTTTTGTATGGTTTTGATTATCCAAGAAGTTGCACAGGGCTGCACCCTGCGCTTCATAATGCACGCACCCCCAAACCCACCCGCATGACGCTCAACCCCCTCTTTGTTTCACTCGCCCTGGCCGGCGCTGCCCTGCTCGGCGCACGCCAGTTGCTGCGCTGGGGCCTGGCCCCCACCGCCACCGTGGCGGGCACCCAGCCCGCCGAGCTGGGCCTGAACGCCCGCAGCGTGCACCTGAACGGACCCAACGGCCTGCGCCTGTTTGCCTGGTATGTGCCGCCGCTGACGCAGCCCAACCCCGCGCCTGCAGTGGCGCTCATGCACGGCTGGGGCGGCAACGCCAGCACCCTGCTGCCCGCTGCGCAGGCCCTGCACGCTGCAGGCTACGCCGTGTTGCTGCCCGAATCGCGCAACCACGGCCGCAGCAGCCGCGACGACCACAGCTCCCTGCCCCGCTTCGCCGACGACCTGGAACGCGCGCTCGACTGGCTCGCCGCGCAACCCGAGGTGAACCCACAGCGCCTGGCCGCGCTCGGCCATTCGGTGGGCGCCGCCGCCGTGCTGCTGGTGGCATCGCGCCGCCCGGGACTGGCTGCTGCCGTGAGCGTGGGCGCGTTTGCCCACCCCGAACAGGTCATGCGGCGCTGGCTCGCCGCCTACCGCGTGCCTTACTGGCCGCTGGGCTGGCTGGTCAACCGCTATGTGGAATGGGTCATCGGCACCCGCTTCAGCCGCATCGCCCCGCTGGCCACCCTGGCGCAAGCCCGCTGCCCGGTGCTGCTGCTGCACGGCGCGCAAGACACCACCGTGCCCCTGGCCGACGCGCAGGCGCTCATCGCCCAGCGCGGCACCGCCCAGGCCCGCTTGTTGGCATTGGACGGCACCCACGAAGCCTTTGCGGACCCGGCTGCGGCTGAACGGGCGGTGTTGGGATTTTTGACGGGGCAAATGGCCGGGTAACATGCGCAGTGGCCTGAAACTCGGTGCCGCGTTCAACCTGGGTTCAAGCGCTGGGCGGCGTGGTTGGTCCCATGGCATCAAAACCGGCCACCACGTCGAACAACTCTTCGTCAATGCCGCTTTGGCGGATGCGGTGAAACCTGGCACCCAGCTCGGTGAGCAGTTCCCCGATGTTGCGGTCGGCGCGTTGCATGGCGGCCAGGCGGCTGGCGTTTTCGCTGGCCAGCGACTCGGCGCTGGCTCGAAACAACGACACAAACAGGTGCTCGCGCACAAAGGCCCGAAGCACCTGGGGGCTGGTGCCCAGCACCTCGGGCTGCTGTGCCGTGGGCCAGGGCTGGGCGGCGAGCCCGGCTTGCCAGTGACCGTCCAGCGGCAGCAGGCGCTGGCTCACCGGTTCGTAACTGGCACCACTAGGGCGGTTGTAAAACAGCACCAGCGTTTCACCCGGCGCGGTGCCCTCGTTCTCTTGGCCCGGCGTTTGCACCTTCAGCAAAATATGCCCGACCAAGCGCGTGATCAGTTCCACCGACCCAGGGACCGGGAACGTGAAGGCGGGCGACAGGCCCGCGTCGTGCAGGCGCGCCTGCACGCGCTCGCCCACCGCCCACACCTGCGCCTTGGCGGGCTGCTGGCCCAGTTGCGCCATGGCGTGCTCAACCACCGCCTCGTTGAAGCGGCCCACCAACCCTTGGTCGGAGCCGAACACGATGGCGTGCACAGCGCTTGGGCTGTAGGTCTGATGGATCTGGTGGGTCTGTTTTTGGGCCAGTGCCAGCCCACCCTGGGCATGGGCCGAGCGCAGGCACACGCTCAGCCCCAACTCCACCGTGCGGGCGTAGTCGCCCAGCGCGGCCACCGAGTTTTCGTACTGCCCTATGGCCGAAGCCGCCGACGCTTTCATGGTGCGCACCACGGCCTTGAGGTCGCGGGCGCTGCCGATCTGGCGGCGCAGTGCGGTGGTGGTGTTGGCCATCAGCGCGCTGTTTCGGTCATGGCGGGCTTTCCGCGTTTTCAGTGGCCTCCGTGCTTGCAACGGCTTCCGCGTCTTTATCGCCTTCCGAGCCCTCGGCGCCCTCCGCGTCTTGGGCCAGAAAACGGGCCAGTGCATCCCGGGCGGCTTCGGTGACCCGCTGGCGGTCGTCATCGCTCAGGGCATCGGCATCGGCCAGCCGCTTGACGAGGTCGTCGGGCAATCCCAGGGCGGCGGCTTGCACCGCTTGCTGTGCGGCGGCCATGCGGTGCAGCGGCACGGGGTCGAACAGCGCCGCGTTCAGGGCCAGCAAGATGGCGATTTGCGCGGGCACGGGCACCGGGGCCAGCTCCGGCTGGCCCAGGCAGGCGCGGATGCGCTGGCCGTGCGCAATGGCTTGGCGGGTGTCGTCGTCGAGCCGGGCGCCAAAGCGGGCAAAGGTTTCAAGCTCTTCAAACTGGGCATAGGCCAGCTTCAAATCGCCCGCCACCGCCCGGTAGGCCGCACGCTGCGCCTTGCCGCCCACGCGCGACACCGACTGGCCCACGTCCACCGCAGGCAACACCCCCAGCGCGAACAGCGAGGGCGACAGCACGATCTGCCCGTCGGTGATGGAGATCAGGTTGGTCGGAATGTAGGCCGAGATGTTTTGCGCCTCGGTTTCGATGATGGGCAGCGCCGTCAGGGAGCCACCGCCACGCGCTGCATTCAGGTGGGTGGCGCGCTCCAGCATGCGCGAATGGATGTAGAAAATGTCGCCCGGAAACGCCTCGCGCCCCGGCGGGCGGCGCAGCAGCAACGACAGCTCGCGGTAGGCGCGGGCGTGGTGGGTCAGGTCGTCGTAGACGATCAACACATCTCGGCCCGCTTCCATGAAATGCTCGGCCATGCTGGTGGCCACATAGGGCGCGATGTAGGCCAGGCCCGGCGCGTCGTTGCCTTCGGCCACCACCACCACGGTGTATTCCAGCGCGCCGTTTTCGCGCAGGTTCGCCACCGCTTTGGCCACGGCGGAAGCGCGTTGCCCAATGGCGCAGTACACACACAGCACGCCCTTGCCGCGCTGGTTGAAGATAGTGTCGATGGCAATGGCGGTCTTGCCGGTCTGGCGGTCGCCCAAAATCAGCTCGCGCTGGCCGCGCCCGATGGGAATCAGCGCATCAACCACCTTCAACCCCGTTTGCAGCGGCTCGGAAACGGGCGCACGGTCCATGATGGCCGCCGCTGGCCGCTCGATGGGCAGGCGCGTGTCGGTGCTGATCGGCCCTGCGCCGTCCAGTGGCCGACCCAGCGGGTCCACCACGCGGCCCAGCAGCGCCTCGCCCACGCCCACATCCATCACGCGGCCGGTGCGCTGCACCTCCTGGCCCGCGTGCAGGTGGGCATGGTCGCCCAGCAGCACCACATCCACCCCGTCGGCGTCGAGGTTGAAGGCAATGCCCGACAGCCCGCCGGGAAACAGCAGCAGTTCCTCAAAGCCCACCTGCGGCAGCCCGTGCACCCGTGCAATGCCGGTGGACACGCGGGCCACGGTGCCCACCTCGCGGGGCAGCAGTTGCGGCTGAAAGGCTTGCAGGCGCTGGCGAATGCCGGCAAAGGCGCTGTCTTGCGCGCTTTGCAGCGTGGTGGTCTCGGCTGCGGTGTTCACGCGGGCGCCCTCACGCCGAACCGCTCTGGCCCAGCCGCGCTTCGGGCAGGCCCGACGACAGCGTGGCCAAGTAGTCCGACATGCTCCAGGCCAGTTTTTGGCCCTGCGCGTTCAGTTCTATGCCGCAAACCAGCGCGGGCGCGGTTTCAAACTGCAGCGGAATCGGTTGCCCCAACGCTTCATCCAGCGCGGTTTGAACAGCGGCTTGTTGCGCCGCTGGCAGTGCAAAAGCGCTGCGCAGCAAGGCCGGTTCGGCGCGGGTTACGGCCTTCAGCGCCTGGGCCAGCGTGTCGCGTGCGGCACCCGTCATGGCTTGCAGGCGCTGGACAAACACCTCGCAGACCCGTTGTTCCAGGCCCACCGAGGCCTGGTCGCCCAGCACCCGGCGGGTGATGTCGAACACCTGCTGTTGCGTGTGGCGGGTCAGGTCGTTGCGCAGGCGCTGTTCGTCGGCCCGCAGCGCCTGCGCCAGCGCGGCGCTGGCCGCGTCGGCTGCTTCGCGGGCCTGGGCTTGCAGGCGTTCGCTCTCGGCTTTCGCGGCGTCTCGGGCCTGTTGCAGCATGTCGGTGCGCTGTTCGTCAAAGGCCTGGTTCTTCTGCTCAAACGTGTCTTGCTGCTGCTTCGCCTGGGCCTGGGTGGTGGCGGCGTCGGCCAGCTCGGTGGCAATTTTTTCCTCGCGTGCGGCAATGGCGCCCAGCACCGGCTGGTACAGAAAGCGCTTCATCAGCCACACCAGGATCACGAAGTTCAGCAACTGCGCGCCCACGGTGAACCCATCGATCAACATGGTTTACTGCCCCGCCGCTTGGGTGGCGGCTTGCAGCGCGGCGTTCCAGAACGGGTTGGCAAAGATCAAGATCATCGACACCACAAAGCAGTAAATGGCGGTGGACTCGATCATGGCCAGGCCCACAAACAGCGTGCGGGTGA